>DASQYF010000131.1:0-6130 GCA_035639375.1 Nitrososphaeraceae archaeon | reverse complement strand
AAAGGAGCAATTCAGACAGGAGATGACGATGCAGCTCATCATAGAATGTCTGAAGTGATTACTGGTAGACCAGTACTTTCCATGACTAAGAAAATCGGTGGCTTCAGATTAAGATACGGTAGATGTTGCAATACTGGTTTTGCAACTATTGGAATTCACTCTGTTGTGCCTATTTTGTTAAACCATGCCATTGTTGTAGGAACACAAATAAAAATGGATGTACCAGGCAAGGCATCAACTATAGCACTCGTAGATACAATTGAGCCTCCACTGGTTAGACTTATTGATGGCAGTGTAGTGCAAGTATCCACAGTAGATCAGGCTACGAAAATCCGATCAAGAGTTGATAAAATACTTTATCTCGGCGATATTCTAATAAGTTATGGCGATTTCCTTGAAAATAATGCTCAGCTGCTTCCTGCCAGTTATGTTGAAGAAATTTGGGCTTTACAATTGCATTCAAAATTGCTAACATTATCTTCTTCTGACTTCTCGATTGAGAAAATAAATAATGAGAGGCTGATCCAACTATCAAAAGATCCGTTTACAACCTTTCCGACAGTTGAAGAGGCATTTGAAATTAGCAAAAAGTTTGACATTCCTCTACATCCAAAATATTCATTTTATTGGGATTCTATTAATATAGAGGAAGTTTTATTATTGAAGGAAAAATTTTGTATACAAAAGCAGGAAAATCCTAACTTTGGTAGTATTAATAATAATACTTCTTCTGATACATATTTACTTTCACTCGATTACGATCCAAGAATAAAAGATATTCTGGAACGACTCGGCATAATTCATTCAGGGAAAAATGGAGATAATACTATCAAGATTAATAGCCAAGATCAGTCTTATTCTTTGACTAGATTATTATTATTACCCTCTTCCCAATCGGCGGCTATAGAGAATATGGATGATATTACCAAAAGAATGTCCTCATCATTATCATATGTTACTACTACTAATAATAATAATAATACAATAGATGTATGTGAATTTATATCCATCACATCAGGAATTGAAGTTAGCCGAAAATTTGCTTCATCAGTAGCAGTGAGGGTAGGACGTCCCGAAAAAGCTGCAGAGCGTAAAATGAAACCTCCAGTTCATGTGCTATTTCCTATAGGCTCCAAAGGTGGTGCGACACGTGATATTTTGAAGGCAGCAAATAATGAATCTTTTTACACTGAAATTTCAAATAGATTTTGTAATAATTGCAAACTTCCTTCACTTGGGATATGCTGCCGCAGTTGTAGAGCCTCTACTCCTCTTCGCAATCTATGTGTTCTTTGCAAGGAGCAGATTTTAGATGACGCTGAAAAAAGCTTGTGCCATCGTTGCGGTAAAGAGGGCAAAACATATTCCCCGGTTAAATATCCATTGAAAGCAACGATTGAAGCAGCCGAGAGAAAACTTGGCATCAAAGCAACTGAGCCATTTAAGGGTGTCAAGGCTCTTATGAGCAGAGACAAAGCAACTGAGCCATTAGAAAAAGGGATATTACGACAAAAGTATAGCCTCTATACTTTTAAAGATGGGACTATTAGGTTTGATGCCACGAATGAACCATTGACTCACTTCAAATCGAACTGGATACTGACTAGTATAGAAAAATTAAGGGAATTAGGCTATACGAGAGATTATAGTGGCAAGGATCTTACATCATCTGATCAGTTGATCGAACTATTAATGCAAGACGTAGTAATACCTTTAGATTCTGCTAAACATTTACTTAATGTAGCAAAATTTGTTGATGAAGAACTTGTAAAAGTATACGGACTTGAACCTTTCTACAATGCTTCGTCTGTAGAAGACCTTGTAGGACATTTGACAGTAGGACTGGCGCCACATACTTCTGTAGGTATTATAGGACGAATTATAGGATTTACAAATTCCCAAGTCTGTTTGGCATCTCCTGTTTGGCATTCTGCAAAACGCAGAGATTGCGATGGTGATGCAGATTCTTTAATGTTATTAATGGATTCGTTCCTTAACTTTTCGTATGATTTCTTACCAGATAAAATTGGTGGACTTATGGATGCACCACTATTGATTCAACCAATCGTATTACCGTACGAAGTTCAAAGACAGGCTCATAATATCGATGTCACTGCATTTTATCCACTCGAATTTTATGAAGCAACATGGAAACAAGCCAAAGCCGGAGACTTATCTAATAAGATAGAATTAGTCAAAAATAGGATCGGAAATGAGAGCCAATTTTTCAACTATGCCTTTACACATTTTACTGGTTCGTTAACAACCACTATTCAACACAGTGCATACTCTACACTCAATACTATGAATGAGAAATTAGAGATGCAGATTGCCACTGCAAAGTTAATCAATGCTGTCGATCCTGACGAAGTTGTATCAATGGTACTTACGACACATATTTTACCAGATATTATGGGTAACATGCGATCATATTCTTCCCAGGCCTTCCGATGTAGCAACTGTGGAGAAAAGTATCGCAGAATGCCTTTAATAGGAAGATGTATTGGATGTAGAAATGAATTGTTACAAACAGTCACTCGAGGATCGGTTGAAAAATATGTTGGCATTGCAACCAATATGTGCAACCAATTTAAAATCAGCGATTACTTACGTAGCAGAATAGAAACCTTGATGATGGAGCTGAAATTAATCTTTAAGGAACAAAAGAAAGAACAGTCTACTTTGACCGAATTCATGGGTTAATATTTGAAATTCCACCTAATGAAATTCTTTCAATTGCTACCAAAGAATTTCTTGACTGCTTCGCCGATTTGGGTAAAGAAATTTTCTACATTGTTTGTACTTGTTGATTTATTAGTTGTTTTATTAGTTGTTGTAGCGGCCAAAATTTTATTATTATCATAATTATCATCTGCATCTAATATTGTATGTGTTCCTGTATTATCATTCATAGTCTTCTGATTGATATCTGATGGTGATGATGTATTTTCAGTTGTATTAACCGTAGAGGCAGAAGAAGAAGAAGAAGAAATATTCTGGCCTTTGAAGGTTGTTGTATCTGGTTCATTGACGGTGGCATTTTCTGTCTGAGTTTTTTTTATTTCTTTTAATGACATGAAAGCATTGGGACTATCTATGCCACTACTATTATCTAAATCTAAAGCAATATTGTTTCCTGTCACTTTTTTTTCTAATTTGTCTATACTTTTTACGCCAACGTTATTAACATCTGTAATGTTTGCTACTGGAGTGATTCCGTTTTCGGATCGATTGGTAATCACTGTGTTATTGGCATTCTTTACCATATCGATTGTGTCATCCATCAATTTAGTAATTCTGTTGCCCATTATCATTTCAATTTTATCTTCAATAGTCATGCTGCTGGTCGTATTAAGATCTTGACTTTGTGCATTTGTCATCCAACTAGAGACATGAGCTAAGAATATTATTACTAAAGCTAATAATATAGAAACCATCAGTTTATATTTTATCATGGTTGGTGGTTTTCTTTCATATTTTATTAAGCAATGTTGTTCATTTGTTCATCCTAAGGTGTTAACTACTGCAAACTATATATTTAGTGAGGAGACAGAATCTGTTAGAATGTTGTATTAAAAATTATGATAAATCTTTCTTTTCTGACACACTATCTATTAACATGAATCAAAAAAGTCAGTAGTCATAGCTGCTATTACTGGTGATTGGTTAGTGCAGGATGTATTATTGAAAAGAGACTTCTGAGATGGTAAAAAATACCATAAAGAAGTTCTCTTATTTTTATTTTTTGTGGATTTTCTATACAATTTTGTATCAATATGCATTTGACTAAGTTAAAATAATAAAACTTTGAATATGTCTACTTTTGTATGATTTGCTGCCATTTCTTCCTATTTACTACAGATCTATAAGTTTATTATTGTCAGGGGAGAAATGAATACCTTAGTTTAATTACCCATTGTACATCCCGTAATACATACAATATTCTTACATAACTGTTTTAAGTTGAACATTCTTATCTGAAATCTATTGAGATTAGTAGTAGGGAAATAAAGAATGAACAAAGATCAAATCGATGTAACAATGCAAATATCAAAATATATTATTGATTATCTAGAAAAGAATAAACCAGACGAACATGCTGTCATTATTGCTCTTATTGGAGTATATTTTGGGTCAGTAGAGGCAGTAGTTAGAGATTATCGCAAGAATGGTTTAAGCGAAAGTGATATTCGTATATTTATTGACGCTTCGCTTAAACTCTTGGAGGAATCAAAACAAAAAATAATGGAACTAAGAAAAGAAAACTAGAAATGATATATACATTATATAAAGATAGTCAATGGATGTTTCTTTCGTTGATCGATTGATAATATAAAGGGCTCTAACAATGGAACAATATATTCTAGTCTAGTGAAGTTAAATATATATATCATCAGATATCTTTTATACTTCCAATATTTTACTCTATTAGATATCGATCTTGTATCAAAAAGTTATTTTATCAACATTTTGGTTGAGTCTAAGGGACAACAACAATAATTGTTGTTGATCAAATGTTCATGTGCGGTACGACCGATAGCCACAATAAAAAAAGCACAATTGAGCAAGACTTCTAAACAAATAATGTCTCTTCGCCTTTGCTTTATCATATCATTTTTTACCATTACCAGTAAGGCTTATGTATTCATATGCACCTATAGCATTATCGAAAGCATAATGTACTTTTTGGAATTGTTTCCTAAAGTCAGCAACATCCTTTCTTACAATACCAGGATCCTGTTTTTCTACAATCACTCGTTTTATGAAATTTGCAATCTCTTTCATCTCGCTTTCTTTCATGCCCAGTCTAGTTGTTTCAGGAACACCTATTCTAACTCCGCTTGGATGCATGTAGTGCCTACCTGCCTTAATATCTCCTGGTAGCAATTGTCTATTTAAAATTATATTCGCCTTTTCCAGATCCTTCTCGACAGTACCACCATCATCAAACATTGAAACATCAACTGCAATCTGATGTGATGCAGTATATCCTCTTTTTTCACCTAGCACCCCAAATCCAAATCCAGCCAGAGCTTCAGCGAGTGCCTTTGCATTTCTAATTACTTGTTTTGCATATTCCTTTCCAAACTCTAATGATTCTGCTAAGGCAATAGCCTTGCCTGCAACATGATGTAAATGATGACTGCTAGTGTTACCAGGAAAGATTGCTTTCTTGATCGCTTCTGAATATTTTTCTAATGATACAATAATTCCTCCCTGCGGACCCCATAGGGTTTTGTGTGAGCTCATAGTCATGGAGTCTGCTCCTTCTTTTAATGGGTCTTGAAATTCCCCTCCTGCAATTAGCCCTGCAACATGTGCTCCATCATAATTAATATACATGTTGTGATCATGCATAAAGCCTGCCAGTTCTTTTACAGGATGAGGAAAAAGAAACAGACTGCCTCCAAACATTCCTATCTTTGGTGATTTTCCATCATGTATCATCTGTTGGATCTTCTTTTTTGTGGCATCCACATCTATTGTCATTTCCTCCTTTGAAAAAGGATAGTGTTCAATAAATAGTCCATGAACAAGACCTGCAGTACCAAAATGTTCTTTCTTTCCATGAGAAATATGCCCTCCACTGGGAATAGAAGCAGCCATCATATAGTCACCTGGACTTGAGAATGCAGAATAAATTGCTAGATTTGCAACGACACCTGACGTTGCCCTAGAGTCGGCAAATTCTGCTCTGAAAACCTTTTTTGCTAAATCATTGCAGATGATCTCAACCTGATCTATGTAAATACAGCCAGCATAAACCCTCTCGCCAGGCCATCCCTCAGCATATCTATTACCAAAGTCTGATATTACTGCTTCTCTTACAGCTGGGCTTGGTATATTTTCACTTGCGATTAGAGGAATTGATTTATCAAACCATATATGATGTTCTTTCATTAGTTGTATTACTTTATCATAGGACGTTTTAGCACTCATTTAGATTCATAATCTTGGCTTTCTTGTCCTAATTTAAAAATATTGCATATCTATACTCTATTGAAAAATGCAATTATTATATGCATTACACATATTACTTTTCAAAGTTTCTAGCCTAAGTTTCAAAAACACCAACTTGTTATTGATAGCTGATGATGATTTAGTAATATCGTTGTATATTAAAAGACAA
>DASQYF010000130.1:0-3044 GCA_035639375.1 Nitrososphaeraceae archaeon | reverse complement strand
ATTTCTCTATAGGTAATCTATCTTTATCAAAATATGAAGCACACCAATGGCATGTTTCACAAAGAATGAATATAATATCTTCCACAGAACCATACTTCCTTCTTTTTTCATTATTATCAGCCAATTTGAAACGTCGTTATTTGTATTACAGTTAACACAAGCAAATAATCTTTGTTTAGTTGTATTGTTTGCTTGCTCGCTTGTTTAGGATGCTGTTGTAATTAATATAATTATTTTCAAGCGAAAATGCATAAAGCTAACTTCACAAAAAGATTTAGCATATCACTACAAAGAGAGTGTAGAAGAAAATAAGAAGAAATTCATCATTCAATAACTTTTATTTTATTTTATTGCTACTACTGTAGAAAACCTCTGATTGTCGTAAATACTATTACTTTAACTCAGCTTCTAAGCTATGAACCCTATTGATTATATTGAATGATCAGCTCCGGTTCTGTGGTTACATAGAGAATATGGTTGTCGCCTAGTGGCATAGTAATGCGTTTAATCTTTTCATATTCAGCCAATACGTACTTTCCTTTTCCAATCTTTGGTGCAAGTTTGCTGCGTATTTTCCATGAATTAACAGCTAACTCAAGTGATTCTTTGCTTTCCTCTGGACTGAGCAAATTCTTTACACCTTGGCGGTGATCAGAGAACATTACTTTGCCATTGGTATCACAAATAGTGACTAGTCGAATCTTTGGGTCAATATTCATAATATCTGTCTGCAGTTTTTGATAATTCATTAATTACTAATTTGATGAGGAATTAATAAAGGTTAAATACAGACAGATTCTCTCCAAGTTTTATGTTGTTCAGTCTGTATATGGATGTATATGAATATAGAACAAAGAGGAGAAAAGAGATATCTTCTGCATATAGCGGTAGTGATAACAGCAATAACATTCTCATTTTCGCTAATGCAAATAGATGATGCACAACAATGAAACCATTTAGAATCGATAAAGATAGTATTATTTTCATTATTTTCTTTGTAAAGCTGTGGTAATTTCTTGACGCCCGCCTACAGCGAAGTTTCAAAAGGTGTCAGTAGGTTTGCAAAATATTCTTTTAGAGTCTTCTTCTTCAAACCCCTGAGTTTACTTGTAGCAAACATACAAGTTTCCAACTATGTTCTTATGCACAACCTATTAACAAAGAAGGCATGCTAACATTATCATGTAAAGATGTAGGATTTGATTGTAATCATGTTGTCAAAGCCGGGACAGAAGAAGAAGTTATAAGAAATATTACAGAACACGCTATCAAACAACATGGTATGAAAGCAGAGAATATGACTCCAAAAATGAAAGAGATAATTAGAAAGTTTATTCACAAAAGTTCTTAACTCTTTTTAGAATCCTATAGCTATATAATTTTAATATATACTTGATAGACCAATTTTCTATTGTGTCAGGTAAATGTAACGCACGGTAATGGGGCAACTATGAAGTACACGGTGGCCTTATACCGCGTATAGACATATATCTCGCAGACACAAGCCTTTGCTCAACTCCAATAGATTGCTCCTCATACTACTACTACTTTAGCAAGGACAAGTGATTTGGGGAGGTCAATCTGTATTACAAACCATCAGCAGAGGTCTACAAACAATTTATTATTGCAGCTTTCATAATATTGCCCCGCTGGGCAAGAGCAAACAAACCGAGGCTTCATTTAAACTTGAAATATCTTGATAAATATATACATGATTAAGTATCTTACAAGTTTCTCCTTCCCACTAACAGCAATATTGCCAGCTGCCTGCTTGTTGTTACTACATAGAGGTAATGAAGATAAAAGACGATTTATTTTGTCCCTCAATTTCTCAAACACCTTGTATTCCTATCGCATTTTAGTTTCATTCTTTTTTCTTGTCTTTTGTTTCCAATATTTTGTAGGAAGCAAGCAGATGGATAAATATATTTTAGAAAAGGGAATAACAGAAAATAAAATAGATTGAATTAATAAATAAATAAAAACTTAATCAGCATTAGCATCTTGTTTATTTATTATTACTTCTTTTTTGGTTTGCTTTTTACAGTACTCTTTGACTTTGTAGCTTTTGCCATTATGTATCTTTAAGGATTTACTACAAAGCAAAGGATAAAAAGTTTTATTTACTTTTATTAATAATAATTATTTATTTGATTATTATTATTATTGTTGTTATTAGTACTACTTGCTATTATCGTTAATAACAACGTCGAAAGAAAATGAAATTAGATTTGGTGTCATCTCTTTAAAACAAATGGGTGATTTAATTATTGGTTCCACTAATCCTTCTAACATTGACTTTAGTGAAATTGTGAAGTTGTAATTAATATCATTACTTATTGTAAAAATATGGCGTTGTGTTTGTTGCTTCTATCACCACTGCTGCTACTATCATCCTAGTCTAATAATAAAATCAAATCCCAAAGAGCAAATCCATGGTCTTTCTAATAACATGGATTTGAATTAGTTACACGAGTTTAAGAATTCAGACGGCGTTATTATATAAAATCTAGTTACTAATTTCTAGTTTATTAAATAAAATTGAGTATTAAACAGCGGAATTAAGTATATTACAATGTAATATCTAATGTCTGTTTGTATATTTTCTTCGTATATCCCAAACAAATAACTAAATTTTGTATCTTCCTATCATTATTATCAATCAGCTACTACGGCTATTACGTTTTAACATTAACATTTGCAGCAAAGGTTTTTCAAGTATAAATAAAAATATACCAGCAACAACAACACCTGCTAGGACAGCAAAGGAATCATTTTGGGTACAAGCCTTGCCATGCTTTTGTCGTTATTCCAGCCTGATTATTGTTGTTGTAGTATGCCAGACAACAATGGTTAGGGACCGACAGACTGAGATAACGATTTATCACGTGGTTCTATCCTCTACTGCTACTGCTGCATTATCGTTGTGCTGCTGGTAAATATACTAATAGCAAATAAAAGGAATAAAAATCTACTATTGAATCTATTACTAATTTATTATCAATAAAGCAGTAGAACTATCTAGTAATCCATATTGGAATATG
>DASQYF010000129.1:0-3890 GCA_035639375.1 Nitrososphaeraceae archaeon | reverse complement strand
GCATCAGTAAATTGTATGACTGCTGTAATATTTTGTATCATACTATTTGTTAAGGTAGTTGAATGGCGTTGGATTCCTGTGTTATTGATAGTAAATCCGTTTGGAGACGAAGATGTTTTAAGCAATGTTCCATTAGGGCTATAGACTTTCATAACAGAATTAATAGTTTGAGTATTTATTGAAGGATCATTAACAGTATATTTTACAAACGCTCTGACTTGGTGAGCTGTTTTGTTTGTAGGAACTGATGTAAAGTCTGACGAATTTAATGCCAATGAAACTTCTTGTCCATGATATGCAAATGTCTCATATAATGAAGGTAGATTTGAGATGACAACAACAATGGGAAATAATATTACTATTCCCATGATCAAATTTTTAACTACTGACATTATGATCATCCATCAATACTAGATATATTTCTTCTTTTCCTTCGTTAGACTTATGTAATAGAAATTAATTATGTCCAAGAATACAAAAAACGACCTGTCCTGAGTTAAATGCTTCATTTATCGTTAGCTTATAGTTAATATATACTGCAAATTATTGTTCTATTTGACTCTTGACGTATATACCTTCACAAGTAATTATTCCAAGTAATAGGCAATAGTAGCATATCTTATATCAATGAAGAATCTAATTTAAATGAAATCATATGCAAAATACAATGTTATCACTTCCTGCAAAATGTTCATAGATGTGGAAAGACTTTATTTATTTGCTTTTTTATATCTTTGGGCATATTAGGATCCTCAATTACTTTGTAAAGATCTTTATGATCAATGCATAATCCTGTTTCTTGAATTTTATAAAACCATTTAATATCTATTGGACTTATTATAACAGTTGCTTTGCCACATCCGCCCTTACCACATATAGTTAGATCATCTTTGCTAAAACAGATATGTCCTTCAGGGCATTCATAGATCATATATTTAGATTTGTAACAATATTATTGTAATATTTTTCTTTTCAATAGGTTAAGTAAAGGTCAAGTTCTTCTAAACATGCTAAAGATATTAGTCTGCATGGTTAGAAGAAAAAAGGTTGGTTGGTCCTAAGGCCTAAGACGGTGGAACGTACTATATCAATGCAATTTAGTGAAGGTTCATTCATCCGACTATATTGAAAAATAAAAAAGTTTACTTTTTATTTTCAGAAAAAGAATATTATATTAAAAAACAACAACAATTAATTTAGAATAACTTATTAATGTGAGCCTCTGCTAATAGTATTAGCCTCGGCTAACATTTATTAACTAGACTAGTAATTGTATATTATGCTACGTTTAGAAATCAAGATAATTTCTGCAGTTTTAATACTTGTTGGTGTATCGATAGGATTATTTGTTTTTTCTTCTCCATTTAATCAATTTTCTGTTGTTGCACAGGACAATTCCAAGCCAAAAAAAGTAGGTGGACATACCCCGGGTTCTAATATGTTAGAAACAGCAGGAGATTTTTTAGATCCTACCTCTTTTAACACTGCTAAACAAGCGATAATAGATCCTATGCATTATTTAAGAGAATTCAACTATGGTAGAGTATCTACCTTATCAGATGGTAAGGTTGTTAGGGAATTTACACTTGTTGCATCAGATGACAAAGTCAAGGAAATATCCCCTGGCATATTCTATAATGTTTGGACATATAATGGAACTATACCCGGACCTACATTAAGGGCTACGGAAGGAGATCTAATTAGAATTAATTTTATAAATAACGGCTCAAAATTTCATACAATACACACTCATGGCATACACAAGGCAGAGATGGATGGTGTATTTGAAGGCATAGCTCCTGGAGGAAAATTTACTTATGAATTTATTGCTCAGCCATTTGGAGTATTTCCATACCACTGCCATATAGAGCCTTTAGAAGAACATATCTCGCATGGTCTGTATGGAGTTTACATTATTGATCCAAAGCAACCAAGGCCTCCAGCAGACGAAATGGTAATGATGATGAATGGCTATGATACAGACTTTGATGGAGAGAACAATTTTTACACAGTCAACGGAATTCCATACTACTATATGAAACATCCTATCCAAATTGAAAAGGACAGGTTGGTCAGAATTTATCTTGTAAATATGTTAGAATTCGATCCGATAAATAACTTTCATTTACATGCTAATATGTATCATCTCTATCGAAGTGGAACCAGTTTAATACCAGATGAATATACTGACATGGTAACTATGAGTCAAGGGGAAAGAGGGGTACTTGAATTTAATTACACATTTCCCGGACAATACATGTTTCATGCACACAAGACAGAATTTGCAGAAAAGGGATGGATGGGATTATTTTTTGTTAAAGAAGATTCGGCTGAACCAGCTGATGATGTTGTTGCATTGAATAAGAGCGACAAAAGAGACAGTTATCCAGTTGAGCAAAGTAATAATAATTATAATTATTCTTATACAAAAGATAAAATAAATGCATCCCAATCCAAAGATGATAGGTATGTAGTATACCATTCAGGAGGTAGTTAGCAGAGAAATGGAGATCGAAAAAAGAATAGGTAAAAATAAGAAATCCAACAGAATAAAAATCGTCGTTATTGCATTAATCCCAATAGTTGTATTGATTGGAATGATTATGTTTCTTTTTGGTCCTGGTCAGTTGCTGCTAAACACGGGAATATCTTTGCCTGAAATAACTATAGAGAGGACAGAATTTCATGAAGGCGAAATTGTAGCATTTATCCGTAATACCGGCCCGGCACAGGTAGAAATTGCACAGGCTGACATAAATGACAGAATAATCCCATCTGCAATAGAACCTAGCAAAATCTTACCAAGATTAGTAGAAGCAAAAGTTAGAGTACCTTTTTCTTGGACTCCAGGAGTACCATATGAAGTTGGAGTAACTACTTCTGATGGCACAAGATTCAGCAAGAGTGTTGATGCGGCTGCACTAGCACCAATCCCAAATATCGAACAGGCATCATACTTTGCAATAATAGGTACATACGTAGGAGTTATACCTGTACTGATAGGTCTTTTGTGGTTTCCATTCTTAAAAAGACTAAGCTCAAACAAGTACAATTTTTTCCTCAGTCTTACCGCAGGACTACTGGTATTTTTGGGCATAGACTCATTAATAGAAGCCAATGAAATTACTGCTAGAAATGTTGCTGGAGCTTTCAATGGTCAGATACTTACTGCTATGGTTACAATCGTTTCCTTTCTAGCATTGTCATATGCATCAGCAAAACTTGTTGAACGCTCCACAACCAAGTATACCAAATTGACACCATCAACATCAACATCAACATCTTCTTCTTCTTCCTCCCCTACAACCATGCGACAGCAACAACAACTCGCACAACCTATTGCTATAGCATTGATGATAGCAATGGGAATAGGATTGCACAATCTTGGCGAAGGCTTAGCAATAGGTGCTGCAGTTTCATTGGGAGAAGCGGCACTCAGTACCTTTCTAATAGTTGGATTTGCATTACATAATACCACTGAAGGCTTAGCAATAGTAGCACCAATGGCTAAAAGCGGCACAGTTATGATACGAAAACTGATAGTAATGGGAATTATAGCTGGGGCTCCAGCAATTGTTGGATCATGGATAGGAGGCTTTCTGTATTCTCCTCTTGCTGCTATAATATTTTTGTCAATAGGTGCTGGTGCAATATTTCAAGTAGTGTATTCCATTGTTTCTTGGATATCCCATACCACTACTGGTAGTGATAGTAGTAGTGGTAGTAGCCATCGTAGTAATAGAAAGACATTGATAGATGCATCTACAATATCTGGATTTGCTATCGGAATGCTGATAATGTATGCAACAGGTCTGCTGGTATCATAATAATCATATGAACTTTATTCAATACATAAGTAGGAGTAATGGATTTGATTGGTAGGTAACTTG
>DASQYF010000128.1:0-3516 GCA_035639375.1 Nitrososphaeraceae archaeon | reverse complement strand
ACAATTCTGAATTATATACTAGATATATTTAGTATAATTTTATTACAAAATTAGCACTTAATAGCAAGAAGAATCATAGTTAGAAAGATTTACAATTAGAGATTCTATTAATATTTGGATGTACATTCTGGGTGGCAAATTTGGGTCAATTCTGTCCCGAATCCCACCGAACCCGACTATTAGTTATAACGCTAAATTAAGAGCTAGTAGAAGTTGAGCCTTAAAACCATGTCAAATTTGTCTCACATCCCTATGGGACCATACCATACCAATATGGTTGCCTGGAAAAGTGGAATTTCAGACTTCAATAAACTGCCTCTCTTAATCCATAGTCAACTATCATTTTATGCATATGAATCATGACTTCATATATTACAAATTCAGTTACTCTTTTTTGGAATATATTAATCCATAACTGATAGAATCATATCTATTTTAATTAGATTATTATTGCTCTTTTTCCTAAGTGTCTCTAATGGCTAGACAGTAATTCCTTATAGCCTATAAGAAAATGTAAAGCATGGCGCATAAATTACTAAGTATATCCTCTCTTAATATAATATTAGATTAGAGAGTGTAATTGTATCACAAATATATTATCTACTTTATACAATCTGTTAACTTAATTTTATGAGTGTATTTATTATTGCAGCTCTATGCTCATTATCCAACTACATGATCGTGCTTGCTTGCATTTCTGCTTTGATGTTATCACTATTATCATCATCCTCTTTGGTATTATTAGGACAATCTGATTTTAGTGAAGTAAATGCACAACAAGGAGCTTTTTCTACTACCACAGAAAATAATAATAATTGTATCAGCTATAATAATATTAAAAGACTAATTAAACTATCATGTAAATTTGCAACTTTGACTGACATATACAATCAAATAAACAATCATGAGGTTTTAGATAAACAAACCCAGCAGCAACAACAAGGAATATGGCTTCTGAATGCAAATCTAACAATAGACAAAGGATCGACTCTAACTATTGATCCTAAAGATACTACCTGGTTAAAAATAATTACAGATGGGAGAACACTTGCATACGGAATTCATGTCTATGGCAGTCTAAAGATCGATTCTGTCAAAGTAACATCTTGGAATCCAGAAACAAATTATTATGGAATAAGTAACGGATCAAGAGAAAGTTCAGGACCTTCTACTAAAACTTGTGGCAGCAATTGTAGTATTGCTCAAAAGGATTTGTTAACTCACCATGGAGCCCCAAGACCATATATAAGAATTGAGTCTCATGCAACAGGTACTACAAACATCACCAATTCATACATAGGATATTTAGGCTATGAAGGAGGATGGGGCAAAAAGACATCAGGATTATATTATAATGCCGGTAATGGCAGTATTATAAGAAATAATGAGATAGATAATCTATATTTTGGCTTTTATTCGGTTAACGTTGGTCCCATAGTCATGGAAAATAATACAGTCCATAATAGCGGACATTATGGCATTGATCCGCATACAGGCACTCATGATATGATAATTCGAAATAACACTGTGTATCATAATAATGGCACAGCTATTATATGTTCTGTGAATTGCTATAATATAACATTTGAGAACAATAATGTCTATGGTAACAATGGAGCGGGAATCACTTTTAGTAGGAATACTACTCACTCTGTTGCTAGAAATAATTATGTACATGATCAGATAAAACCTATAGAAGTATCAAGGTCACATAATAATGAAGTCTATAATAATATGATTTCAAACACCAGTACAGCAGGAATTTCCTTGATAGGTGATTCCTCTGGAAATAAGATATACAATAATACCATCATAGACTCACAAAGTGGCTTAAGCATTAAAGATACTTCCACAAATAATATGATATACAATAATAAGATAATCAACTCTGAGCTAAAAGATATTGATATTGATAAAGAAATGGTAAAACATAATGTAATTGAAGATACTAACCAAATAATAATCGCCAGCAATAAAGATAAAAATAAGTAAACATTCTTTTGATAGTCTGATCAAAAAGGGATATTAGATCGCTATCAAATATCAAAAACGCATTGAAAATCCTTGTAACAGAGAAAAAAATTTAGAATCCTATCTAGTATAGACAGAATATGAGAAAGATTATTATTCTCACATTTATATCCCTGGATGGTGTCATGCAGGCACCAGGCGGACCGGAGGAAGACACTTCAGGTGGATTTGAATACGGTGGATGGACCGTACCATACTTTGATGAATTCATGAACGGGGTGATGGGGGAGCAAATGACTAAACCTTTTGACTTACTGCTTGGAAGAAGGACATTTGAAATATTTGCCTCATATTGGCCGAAACATGAAGATAAATGGCCTGGTATCAACACAGTAACAAAATATGTCGCCTCAAACTCACTTACAAAACATGAATGGAATAATTCTGTCTTCTTAAAAGGAGATGTTGCAAATGAAATTAAGAAGCTGAAAGAACAAGATGGTCCTGACTTGCAGGTTTACGGCAGCGGCAATCTCATCCAGACATTATTAAAACATAATTTGGTCAGCGAACTCTGGCTCAAAATCTTTCCTATCACACTCGGAAAAGGAAGGAAACTTTTCACCGAAGGCACCATCCCCGCAGGTTGGAAACTTATTGATTCAAAAGTATCACCACAGGGAGTCATCGTAGCTAACTACAAACGTGAGGGCGAAGTCAAAACCGGCTCCTTTGCCTAATTTCCTCCGTTCGAAGGGAAATATACCTTTACATCCTATTCCATCGTGGGGAATGCAACAACATGTATCTCAGGTAGTATTTTTCTTAGTGCCCCTATCGCAGCTTCTTTTGACAAAGATTGCAAGTCAGCTCCCACGAATCCATGTGAGATATCAGCCAGCCTTTCTAGGTTAACATCCTTTGCAAGTGGCATTCCTCTTGTGTGTATCTGAAGTATCTCTAGCCTTACGTTTCTATCAGGAACATCAATTTCTCTATCGAATCGTCCTGAGTGGCCAAAATGAGTCAAACCTGTCCCACATCCCACCGCATAGATACCAAATCTGTCTTAGATACTAGTGGATTCATATGATATTATTGAAGGAAGCTAAATAAACCTAAGTGACAGGACCCGTCTACATGCAGGGACCTAATCCCACCGAACCCGTAGAATTTATAATATTATAGTTATGAAGACATAGAATTTATGGACCGTGATATTTCATCGGTTTAGGTGTTAAATGATACCAATTTTGATATGTTGTAGAATTACCAACAGGGTTAACTTTTAACGAATTCAAATTTACATTTATGGTTTGCAGCTATATACTGTATGACCTCCTCCCCAACATAATACCTACATTAGCTAGGTGGAGTTGATGTCGTCGATAGAAATGTATTTAGTATCTTACTGATCTCATCCGGATATTGATCCGGTGCTGCATGCCCAGCATCTTTGATCTGTACAAGCCATGCTCCTGGAATTTTTTCTACAATCTTTAAAGAATTGACATGTGGCTGGTAGAAATTATCATCTGTTCCAGT
>DASQYF010000127.1:0-3046 GCA_035639375.1 Nitrososphaeraceae archaeon | reverse complement strand
GACTACATTGAGACATGCAATTGTGACTATGGTTGCCCTTGTAACTTTACTGGCTTTCCAACTTATGGCTACTGTAGATCATTAATATTATTTCATATTAGAGAAGGTAACTTTGGAGATAACATTAAACTTGATGGCCTTGAAGTTATTGAGGCAGTTTCTTGGCCAAAAGCTATCCATGAAGGAAATGGTACTATGCAACTATTTATTACAAAGAATACAGATAAGGAGCAAAGACAGGCTCTAATAAGAATATTTACAGGCCAAGCTAAGGGAGAGGGTCCATTTGCTTTGTTTGCTCCTACATACAAATACATACTTGAACCTCAATTTGTTGATATTAAGGCTAAGGTAGACGGAAGAAAAAGTAGTTTCTCTGTTCCTGATGGCGTGATTGACGTACAACTGGAGAATTTTGTAAATCCAGTATCTGGAGAAGAACAAGATACCAAGATTCAATTGCCAAAAGGATTCATATTTAAAGTCGCGGATGTAGCAAAGACAAAGATAATGAGAATATTGACTCCAAATTTTAATTTCGATCATTCAGGCAAGAATGCTTTCTATGCTGTAGTTGAATTTAAAGGACCATAATTAATTTATCATCTTTCTGTACTATAATACTAATAGTGACCTAGATGCACAAAAACAAGACAGCCTTGATGATGTCTTACACGAATAAGAAATGCATTGAGAAGACTTCATGTGATGTGCGTAGTATATATACATAGATATCTGTGACGCATCTCCATTCCTTTTAGTTAGTTCTATGAAAGCTAAAGAAAGAAAAATAGATAGATTTCAATGGCACTATTTTCATTGAAAGAGACATTTTATTTACATTTATACTATTTTTTCTTAAATACTAATATTGCGATGGAATAATAAGGATGTATAAGCAGGTGCTTCTTTTTTGCAATACAAATTACTCAATATTGTAAGCATCTGCAACGTAGAATTGTTTCATCTGCTTTTAGTTTTTCAAAGAAAAAAATAAATTTATGGCAGTAAGAACTGCCGATACTTCTACTTGACGGGGGAGCTGAATATTATTTCGCCGAAGTTACTACAGTATGCATAGCCACTGCATCGGTTACTCTGATCTTGTTCGAAATCGAAATCAGTATCCTGTGCACTTGCTTGTTGCATTGTAGTAGGTAATACAGCTAGTCCTGCTGACAGCATTGCTACAGACCCTAAGATTCCAACCATTAGTAAAGTTAAGTTTTTCATGTTAACCTCCTTTAAATATATATTGGTATAAGTACTTTAAAAAAAATAATTCTGAATTACTATAACTGATAAATTTATTATAAAATACATAAAAAATTCTATATTTATTAAATAGATAAATAATAATACAAATGTCCTAAAATAGAAATTGTAGACGGTAAATAAGGAAATATATTGATACTCCTTGAAAGAAAGTAATGTTCACATATGTAAGACTCATTGTATCAAAATCAGACTAGGATGCTCTTAGACATAGATTCTTCCTGGCATATGACTTTCAAGAACATAAATCTAGTATTAGGCTGTAAAAATTCTGCTACTGTCTAATAACATATATCATGACAAAAAAGCCTACATATCTCTAAAGCACTTTATCTTTTAGATGCCGTGGCTCACTATTATTTATTCCTGGAGTAGTTATAGTGATGGTATTATTGGTCTAGATGGACTTATTTTGCTTTTTCTAGTGAGCAAATAATCTACAAAATATAATATGTATTCGGTTTGTCACAATAGGCTGAAAGAAGATAAGATATGCAGCAGCTGTCTTATACTACTTTGCAAAACCATGTTCTTACTAAGAAAAAAATAAAGGATAAGAGCACTGCAATTGATCAGAAGATTATGAACAACCCAATCATGATCAGCCTGCAGCAGCCATATCCAGATTATTATGGAAAATAACTCTGGATTTAGCTAAATGCATTTATTCCAAATATATGTTTTTTAGAAGATAATGAAATAAATTAATAATTCATAGATTTTCAAATATTATATACAGGGCCTTTATAGCAATAAGTACAAGAAGGCATCCTTACAAAATCATTCTATTTACAAATCAATTTTTTAAATATCTTAAACTGCTATTAAGAATAAGTATTGATAGGATATGAAACAAATACAAATTGTTATACCTGATAGGGGATTTATCTATGTAAATAATATACTTAAAGAAGCAAAGGTTGGTGGTCTAAGTCATTATAAAATAGAAGGAAGAGGTGGAGGAACACATGCAAAAGAAGTTGCTGTTGGAAGAGGTACAATGAGATATACTCCAGAATTTATTCCAAGAACGAAGGTAGAAGTAGTAGTTAAAGATGAACAGGTTGAAGCAATTATAACCAAAATAGGAGATGAATTGTCTGCTGCTAACATAGACGGAAAGATTTTTGTTATTGACGTACCAATTGCTGTTGATATTGCAACCAAGAATAGAGGGGAGACAGTTATCTAATAGTAATAATAATAATCGTTCCATTCATTCATCTTTAGCTTTTTCTTTCTATTCTTTATTCATTGCTTTAAAACGATAAAACACTAAAAATGCGGCGGCAGATATTTTTTATAGAAAAACTGTATATAAAGGAAGCAAAAGGATATCCCGTCGGCACTGCTGCAGCCAATGCAAGTAAAACACTCTGTGTTCATCCATAGCTAGTTGTATCTGGCTAACTCTGCTTCCCTTTTGTTTCAACTTGTTGTTGTAATTCTATTGCTGGTGCAACTAACAATCCTATAACTAACGCTACAGCTAAAACCGTTGTAATTGTATCCAGAACTTTTGTAAAATACTTCTTTAGTTGTCTTTAAAGAATCGTTTATTTCTCCTTGTCATAATCTTTTCATAAATCGAATAGTAAATTCTGCTAACATACTACCGGTTAAGTGAATACCAAAGCTAGTCATTGCTAATGAAGAGGCTATTGCAGCAGCAACTACATAACAATAGAACAACATGCACCTACGTCTTTACTCCCTCAGTCACATGGCTTTGCTCATGGTAAGGCTGGCAGAAGAACATGGAAATGCTGGT
>DASQYF010000126.1:0-2063 GCA_035639375.1 Nitrososphaeraceae archaeon | reverse complement strand
TATCAATTGAATATAATAATATTAAGATACCATAGATGAAATAGCATAGTCTACTTCAAAGGAAATGGATTATTCAGAACCATTACTATATGACTAATTTTAGTTTTTTCTTTGGATAGATACTAACAGAGTTTATGGAATGAAATCTAATGAATGTATTATTTTGCATAAGGAGTTCTGCATGATAGTAGTAGAAGTTCTTTTTCATTGGCTATCTTGTTATTTCAAATGAATCAATTATCTTCTGTGCTATCTGCAAGTCCTTTTGGTAGTCTGCCTCTTTTGCAACATAAGTAATGATATATGCTTTATCATCTTTTATTGTCCAGACTTGCATTGTCTTTAGTCCTGCTATATTAGTAAATACTATCTTATACCCGGGTATACCTGCAAGTGTAGTTGTATTTGACTCGAGAAGATTTTCTTCTGTAGGATTGATTTGAGTACTTGTATATTCTTCCAATGTCATATTCTGAAAAGGTAGATTATTTACTTGTATCTTAAGGCTCTTAGCTAGTGATGTATCGGCAAGAGGATAAAAATCAATATCAGCAGAATCTTGTAGAAAAGACAGATCTAACCTTCCCCAATCGGAAGGATGTTGGATTCTTATTCCAAATTTAGGATTATCATAAATTACCATCTTGTCATTTGTTTGTGCTATTGTTGTTGTTAGTTGGTGGTTTGTAAATGAGATTAACAATAATGAAGTTATCATGATTATTAGCAAACTAAATAAATGACGAACTTTTGACAACTTGTCTACCTATTACAATGTTAGTTTAAGGCCTATCTTAAGCTTTCAGATATATTACTAAATATTTATGTAGAGATAAAAGACAACTTATACTCAGAAAGTTCTGTAAGCTATTTATAATGATAATTATAAAAACATGGAAATTTATGCATTCTAACAGATTTGGCAGAACAAGAACATGCTAGTTATACAAATGGGAAATAGCAAATATATCATGAAATATCGTTCTGTCTGATTTGTCAAGAGGGTTTCTGAATGACTTCCATTCCTGTTGTTCCATTATGCTGGCTATTCTAAATGATGGAATTGTTCTGTCCATCTTCTTCTTTTCCTACTCCTCGTCGTAACACTTCCTGTGTTTTTAATAAGTAGTGAACCCTGGCTAAGTATAGAGAGAGGCGCAGAGATTTGGGTTTATAAGAGTCTTGTATTGGGCTGCAAAGAATATTATAATTATAACAATTATAATAATAGAAGATGTAGGATTAATTAACACTACAACACTCTTCTTTGTTTTCACATCTACAATAATCAGGCTCTTTTAAGCATGATGGACATATGATAGTACCACATCCTACACAGGTATTATCATATTTGTTGCATCCCCAGTGATTACATTTATTATTATTAGTATTAATATAATGTTCCCTCCTCTACCGATATATAAAACATCTCTCAATCTATTTTTGTATTACTTTTGAAATACACGACTTTAAGAAAAGACTTATCTAAATAATTCTAACAGAAGAAAAAGCGAACAGCATTTAAATCCTTCTCAGTCCATAAACCTTTAAGCTTGCGAAATTATAAGATATTCAAAAACAAATAAACAATAAACAAAAAAGATAATAATGATTTTTTTATTCTCAATTTGGCTTTTGTTCTTGTTCACTTTCACAAATTCTACCATTGGCAGCGGAGCTTCAGCATACTCTTCCCATTCTAGTTCAATTGTTATTGGTACTTTCCCCAATAACTGGTAACGTTGCTGTTATTAAGGACGATATTAATATAAATGACCCTTTCAAAAAATAGATGTTCTAATAGAAGAACTATAAGATGATCTCATCTAATAAAAGAATAGTTATACTTGGAGCAGGCTACGCTGGCATATTTTTAGCCACCAATATTGCTCGATATATCAACGAGAAAGCAGGAGAGGTAATACTTGTTGATAGAAATCATTATCATCAATTGCTTCAAGAGATTCATTTAGTAGCTGCTGGCTTTAGAACAGCAAATGAAGTAAAAATACCAATCTTAACATTAATAGATGGAATGAATATAAAATTCATTCAATCTACTA
>DASQYF010000125.1:0-13229 GCA_035639375.1 Nitrososphaeraceae archaeon | reverse complement strand
TTCAGATGCTCATCATCCTATCCATTTTGCCTTTTTGAAACTTGGCATAGGTCAAGCCAGACGGGGCTGGGCAAAACAATCAGATATACTTAATACTTTACCTATAGATACATTACTTAAAAGCTTAAAGTAAATGAACTGCTCGGTATATACAATTTTTATATTCCCATCTGATTAGTAACCATCGTACGGTATGCATAACCCAACTCTGGAGAGAGATGAGACAACAACAAAGAAGATTTTTCTAGGAATCTTCTACTTCTGCGCTGCTGCTATGGCGATTATCACCTTTTATGCTCTATATATTAGTACACTAGAATACCTTGCTACAGGAAGAGTGGTCATCGGTGAAGTACTTGTAAACACAGAATTTCCAGTCCCTGGATTTGCAAAACTCGTGACTTATTTAATGATAGTGTCTGTGTTGGGATGGTATTGTGTTACCAGACTAGGCGGCGAGAAAGTAAAAAATATTCCTAAAACTGTAAAGTCTATCTTACAGCTCATTGTCTTATCTCTCGCAGTACTAGCGCTGTACGAATTCATTTACAACTTTATAGTATGGAATTCACTGATCACAGCAGATGCAATAAAAGGAATAATAAGACTTGATGACATAAATGTAGCATATCCTAATCCTAAAACGCCGTGGAATCTTGTATTTGCGACCAAAATGTCTCTTGCTGCTTTTCTAATTTCTGCTCATGGATTTTATACTATGTCCAAGCCTAAGAAGAAGCAGCCTGAATCAGATTAATATCTAAAATGAGACATTATCATTGTATCTCATTTATCTAATTTAGCTTTAATATGCCAAATTTGCGAGTTGATTCCATAATAAAATGCGGTAACACTATATCATGATTACTTTATCGCCTCAAATAATATATTCATCCTAACTGTCTGAAACTTCAAGTAGTATTCTCTGCTTGTTTTAATATAAGTGACTCAAAGTAATATCGTTAGCTTTACACACCTTTTCCAAGGCAATTCTTCTATTGTAACCGAAATATTCCTTCATTTTCTAGTTCTTTTATAAAATCTTTTACTACTACTCTGGTATTTCCTCGGATACGATAAGCTCATTCAGTGCAACATGCCTAGCAATTTATTCTCTGGCTGGTTCTTCTTTATGGACTCGAATAACGAATTTCTTACATCCTTACGATTATTATTATTTTATTACTAACAGGATTGTAGTCATTCATCCTACTTCTTTAGTTGATATTTATTACACTTCATTCAATCTTAAAAGTATCTCTCTAATCAGTCAGGGATGGATCAACTATCATATTCTCGAAGGAATCGTTCTGTCTTCAATGGTGGGAAGTACACAAGAGGTAGTAATAACTGCAATCATTATATAACTACTACAACAATGCTACCTGACTTGCATTAAAAAACAATTATTATATTATAACAGTTAGTTAATCTTATCTACGATAGTACATCTATATAATATAGATCTGTCAGGCCACGTGGATCTCTCTGTGTTTATAAAGAACCATAATCATGAACATCATATGGATAGGAAGGCCATTTATGCAGCCGGCGGGGGTATTGCTGCAGTGGCAGTAGCGATATATCTTATTATGAATACAGGAATATTACCAAATACTAACTCTATTGGACAAGGCTTTAATCAGGGCGCGTTAACGAATATAAAGGCAATAGCACTTTCTGTCAATAATCTCGTTGCAAACAGAACTGCTGATAATATTACCGAAATTCGAGTTGCTTTTGATGCATATAATCCAAATATGGGAACTGTAATTCTTGAAGCAATTCGATATAATGTCTTTGTAGATAATATGCGTGTAATCTCTGGAGATATTGGTGAAAAGCCAGAAGGATTTGTAGCTTCACAAGAAGGAATCTATCCTATTATAGGAAATGGTACAGTAACTTTAAAAGATGTTCAAACTGTGGAGAGAAATGATATGAATGCTCCCATCTGGGATAAGGTAGTAGATGGCCGTGCGAATTATATTATAAATGGAACATATTCATATAAACAGACTTCAAGTTTCCAGGCAACAGGAGGAGATATGGATTTTAAATTAACATTCCCCTAACATTTTTATGATAATATAGTTTTATAAATCCATCTTATGTAAAGGTATAAAACGTTTCGAGTGTCACAGATAATAGTTGATGTTTGTATATGATGGATAACTAGATTTTCGTTACTAATGCATGTGATTTATGAAGCGAGAGCAAGATAAGTAATAAGGGAGTTGATCCAGACAACGATCATAATGGTGCTGCGTCTCTCTTAGTTAATAGTACCATCTACCCATTCTCTTTTTTTCCAATACCAAACAATGTTTCCAGAGAAAAGCTGGAAGATTTCTTTTCTCTATAATAGCATCTCTCATAATACTTGCATGTTAAGCATAGCTCACACGGCTCTACTATGGGTACTCTGCTTTCCTTCAATAATGTATTTAACACGCGTGCTCTTCGTATAATCTCCTCGAACATCCTATTGTTTTTAGTAACAGAAAATTCAATAGTTCTTCCTTCCAAGTTAATATACATTATGATTCCATCACTTTTATTAAATGCGAAAAGACATGCGTTTAGATATAAAAGATCTCGTGGATGAGGAATTTCAGGAAGGTTCGCTACAACTTCAAATCTTAGAATAAACTCTTCATTAATTAACATATCTGCATTGACTTCAAGTATTAAGTTATCAACTTTGTATTCGCCATGAATATTATTAAATGCACGTCTTATGCCATCCTTAAGCAGAATAGAGAGCCTTGCAGTTTTATCAGCAAGGAGAGGATCTTTGCGTTCATAGTATGATAAACGAGTACACCTAGTTACTTCAAGAGCATGAATTCTGTTAGGATTACTCCTATCTACGTTCGTAAAGTCATCATATATTTTGTCAAGTTTCTTTTCGATCAGTCTTCTTATATCAATATCTCCTAACATAGTATGCAGAATAACTGCTTCGAAATATATATTACTGGAATATACAGAAATTATTAGCATGTTCATTAGATTAGATAAGTCAAAATAAGAGGTGATAAGAAATGCCTTGATCATCTCATTTTTTACTTTCTATTGAGAGGAATATATAGTAAAGAGTATATTATTGTCCTTGATGGAGTTCTTTCAATAATTAAATTAACTATGAAAGAAATTGCATTATAGCTGACCATAATTATTTTTTTAATTTTCAAATTAAATTAAAATGGAGAATTAACATAATCAATATCAGTCATCATCTAGTATATTGAAGATATTCGACGCTTTAGTATAGAATATAGAACTATATTTCTTACTATTGGAAGCAGAACGGATAATTGGGAATAATAAAGGATAGGACACTCAGCATAGTAGAGGTACTCTAAAATTATTAGCAATAATATTATCAAATAAAGTCTGTTTATACTAGAAAAAAAGAACGTAGAGCTGATTATGTTTATTTTGGTTCAAAGCAGTTGGAACAAAACAGGATACTTCTAGACAGGAGACAATAAATATCTCAAAAATATCTACCATACAATTAACTAATATACCATAGAGTATAGAAATGACCCAAGAATTATTGCTTTCTTTTATCTTCTTATGGTTCATGAGTAGATATTCAAAGTATCGTTGCCTTATCGAAACTTGGTGCGCAAATACTTATAGGATTATCTAATGGTAATCTAAGTTGTATAACTAAAATTTACGAAAATATACTGAATCATTTGGTTTGACTGACTTTTATGACAAACTATCAAAACCAGTGATGTATGAAACATGTGATCTTTGGAAGCATAAGCAAATTGATATTGTTACAGAGCATATATGCAGTAATGTTGCACATAGCTAGGTAAAGATAATTAATGAAAGAGTATATGAATGGACCAACAACGAGAAAGTAATATATGAACACGAGATCGTGAATCACATAACATCGGTTGTACTGTCATCGAATCAGTCTCATTAAGTGGAGGATAAAGAGTTTTTAACATTTGTTCTTGAGTACCTGTCGACTCAGTCATGCATTCTATAGAATATATCCAACCTGATCTTGATTCGCCTGTTAATTACTCTTGAAGAGAACATCAACACTGACTGACTACTAGTTCACAAAATTATATCTAACTCTTAACTGGTATTACTTAATTCGATCTTTTACTTTCTTTTGCCTTCTTAAGAAAAGTGATTTTTGATTCCCGAGCTGAGTTTCAAATACATTAGCGCCATAAACATTTTAAGACTAATCGCGTACTAATTTCCTTATGAAGAGGATAGACGCAATTATAAGATCGGAGCGAATGCCATTTGTCAAGGAGCGCCTTAGACAATTGGGAATCGGTGGTATGACAATTTCTACGGTCTCAGGATGGAGCAAACAAAGAGAACTCCATTTACAATGGAGAGGCCAACCTGTTGCATATGACCTCCTTCCTAAGGCAAAATTTGAAATCATTGTTCCTGATAATCGGTTGGATTCTGTTATTCAGGCTATTACAGAGTCTGCTAGGACAGGTGAACATGGCGATGGAGTTATTTTCGTATCTACCATAGATCAGGCAATTAATATTGCTACATTAGATAAAGGAGAAAAGGTTCTTCAATAGACAAAGAGCATAGCAAAATCAGACTTGACCATAGCTTATATATTCTAGTAGTGATCCACTAAAAATGGAAATAAGACCCCTTTTTGAATTTTAAAGCATAAAATTGTCGTTTGTTATCATGTGAATATCTATTAACTAATTCACTTATTAGGAAACTCTTTTTGTAGCTTCAAAAATAATTCCTTTGCATTTTTTCTAGCGTCCTCGGTAAGATCTTGGTTAAATATTGTGTTACTAAGAGCATCTAAGATAGTTTGCCATTCACTATCGGAAAGAGTAAAGTTGTATTTGCTATTACTCATAATACTTACTTGCAGTTTGGACCAGTTATAAAACTCTTGTTCTTGAAATATGGCCAAAATAATATCTAATAAGTATGTTATATTGTAATGGGTTCCATATAATGAATTCCATTATGCTATTTCCAAAATATCCATTCTTTTCGAATAGCTTTTTGTTTATTATTTATTAAACCAATTCATCCAATAACTGGATTAGATGATATGATTACAATAGTATGCCAAGAATGTAAATAAAATGAAGATCTTCAATAAAATTTCTAAAGCTGACTTGAAAGAAAGATCTGTATGCACTCTATGATGGTATTTTTAGCAATGACATGTTGCTTCATAAAGCTATTATATGAAAGGTATTTTATATAATGTAAATTAAAGACTCAATTGATAAAATATAGATTTCATTATTTGAACGTTGATGACCTTCTTATTCGCTATATAGATACACAATCGAAAGGCAAATCAGTATTGCTTATTCATGGTTTAGGCGGATCGATAGAAAGTTGGATGAATAATATTGACACACTTTCAACAAAGCAACTCAGGGTAATTGCAATTGATCTTCCCGGGTTTGGTTCAAGTGATAAACCTCAAATCAATTATACAATAGATTTTTATACAAAATTTGTTGCAAAATTCATTAATTATCTAAAGATACTAAGTCCTGTATCTATTGTCGGCTCTTCACTTGGAGGCCATATTGCAGCAGAAGTTGCTATACATTATTATAAGATTGTTTACAAACTTGTTTTAGTAAGTCCTGCAGGCGTATTACCTATTTCATTTGAAGGAACACCGGCTCTACTAAAGTATTCTAATATTTTAAAAGCAAGGACAGTACAAGAAGTCAAAAGAGCATTAACTTATGTAGATAACAATTCTATTGATGAAACTTACGCACACATAGTTTATCAGAAGTTGTCTATGCCAGGAGCGAAAGAGGCATTTCTGTCCGCCCTTCGTGGTAGTGCTCGTTCAGCAAGACTGAACAGGCGTTTACATAAAATAAAGGCAGATACCCTATTGATCTGGGGAAAAGAAGATCGTATTATTCCCGTAAAATTTATTGAACCTTTCATAAAGATGAAAAATTGCAGATTGATTTTACTTGAAAATTGTGGTCATAGGCCACACGTTGACAAAGCAGAATTTTTTAACAATATTATAGCAGATTTCATCAACGATTAAGGGGATCTTGAAAGTGTAGCCTGTTTATTCATCTTTGCTCCTAAATTTTTGTTGTACGTTGTCTTTTGACAAATAACAATTTATTTTAGTATACTTTTCTTTTATATATTAATTGAAAGCCTCTGACAGGACGCAGGGAGTAGAATATGCCATTCGTGATATTATTTCATATGCAAGTGATTATGAAAAGTCTGGAAAAGAAATAATCTATTTGAATATAGGAGACCCACTAAAATATGATTTCAAGACTCCTGAGCATATTAAACTTGCATTAATTGAAGCCGTAAAAAATGATGAAAACTATTATACAAAATCAGAAGGATTGCCTGAATTATGTAAAGCAATAGTAGAGAAAGAATCACAAAAAGGATTATCAATAACAGAAGAAGATGTTTTGGTTACTAATGGTGTTTCTGAAGGTCTTGAGATGACTTTGGCATCTGTTATTGATCCTAATACAGAGGTTCTCATGCCAGGTCCCTATTATCCACCTTATGCATCATATGTGAAATTTTATGGAGGAAAGCCTGTTGAATTCAAACTACATGAAAATGGTAAACCGGATCTTGAGGATCTTTTATCAAAAATCACTTCAAAGTCACGTGCAATATGTATAATTAGTCCGAATAATCCTACAGGAGAGGTATTTGACCGGAAAAGTCTTCAACAGATAATTGATCTCGCAGCAGAACATGATCTGTATGTAATCTGTGATGAAATCTATGACAAAATAGTTTTTGATGATCAATTTACTGGAATTGGAAAAGTGGCAAAAGATGCGCCAGTAATACTTCTTAATGGCTTCTCAAAAGCATATTTAATGAGTGGATGGCGTTGCGGTTATATATGCATGAATAGCGCTTCTAAAAAATTGGACGTGTTGCGAAACAACATTCCAAAACTTGCAAGAGTACGAATATCTACTAATTTGCCCGTACAAATTGCTGCTGTAGAGGCATTACGAGGACCACAGGGACATATTGCAGAGATGGTACAAAAGTTGCGCAGAAGAAGAGATTATACAGTAAAGCGCCTAAATGCAATAAAAGGTATTTCATGTAGAATGCCTCGAGGCGCCTTTTATGTATTTCCGAAAATCGATCTTGATCATAGATGGAAAGATGACAAGCATTTTGTCATAGATTTACTTAACAATACTGGAGTGCTAACAGTGCATGGTTCAGGATTCGGAACAGCATTTGGTGCAAGCCACTTTAGAATAGTTTACCTCCCAAAAGAAGAGACACTTGAGCAAGCAATTGACAATCTTGAATATTTTTTATATCAATCGAGCAAATAATTAAAAGTGGTTACTGCACAATTAGTATTACAATTGAGTTCTGTTTCGAGGACCCCTTCATGGCAAAGAAGAGATAATGGCCTAACAATTAGGATGATCCTCAGTTTTGCAATTCTTGCCTTACTCTACGTGGTATTTCTAAGTGTACTTGCTTATATTGGATTCGATTTTATTGCTATAACGATAATTGCATCTTTGATGGTTCTAGCACAGTGGTATTTTTCAGATAAGATAGTGCTATGGAGTTCTGGAGCAAAGATAGTTACTAGAGATCAGTTTCCAAAACTGCATGATATGGTAGAAAGAATAGTTTCAAGAAATAATCTACCAAAACCAAAGATAGCTGTAATAAATACAAAGATGCCTAATGCCTTTGCGACAGGCAAAGGGAGAAAGAGCGCCGTAGTAGCAGTTACAACAGGTCTAATGGAGCTTTTATCTGATCCCGAAGAGTTAGAAGGCGTGATAGCACACGAGCTAACACATATTAGAAACAGAGATGTACTTGTATTAACGCTTGCAAGTATTTTCGCTACCGTTGCATGGTATCTAATGCAGTTTGGATTCTATGGCGGATTATATGGTGGTGGGATGGGATATGGAAGAGATCGAAATAATGGCGGCACTATGATAATCGTGATAGTGGTAGCGGTTCTAGTATGGATTATCAGTTTTCTTATTATTAGAGCAATTGCTCGATACAGGGAATTTTCAGCAGACAGGGGATCTGCCCAGATGACTGGAAAACCTGTCAAATTGGCTAATGCTTTAATGAAGATTAGTGGTAATATGCGCCAAGTTCCTACAAAAGACTTGAGACAAGTAGAAGGATTAAATGCATTTTTTATTATACCAGCTATTTCTGGAAGCACGATCGGAAATCTTTTCTCTACTCATCCTCCTGTAGAAAAAAGAGTAGAAAAACTCATGGAGATGGAGGCATCCATGAGTTGAGATTCTTTGGAAAATTTATAAAAAAGGATTATAATCCAAAAACGGATTCTGACGCCCTTTTTTCGCTATCTTCAGCATATCTTACGATAGAGAGCAAGATAGGTCTAAAAAATTCCGGAAGATGTGCATTGAGTATGAAAAATATCAGTGGAATGTATTTTTATGAAATGAAAGAGGATATTAAGCGGTTTCTTGATATTAGTAAGACTGATTTCGAACTTTCTTATCGCACGCATACTGACTTGTATGGTTATCTTTGGATTATACTTGAAGGTAAAAGAATGGAAGACCTTCTCGCAGGAATTAGTGCAGTAGGAGATACTGTTGATGAAAAGGGTTTTTCAAATCAGTTACTTGCAGCAATCTTTGAATTTACTAATGATAAAAATAAAAAGCAGTATTTGATTTACAACTACAAGCGCAATACATTTTATCCTTTTGTACCATTAGAAAGCGGTCAAAAATCAAGAAATACTGAAGAAGAGATGAAGATGATGGCTACAATCGTCGATGAGGTCCCCCTAGAGAGAGATATGACTCTCTGGTATCCTCTTTGGGATTTGCCACTTTAGAATTCTGGAACTACACCGTCGCCTTTGAAAAGCCTTTTTGCTTCTTCAATGGAAAGATCAGGACTAGGTAGTATGATGTCTGACTGAATTATTTCTTTTGGATCAAGTTGTTTTCCGTTTGTTTCTACTATATCTGTTAATTCTGTTAGGCGCTTTCTAAACTCTATGTCATCAGATCTATCATTACTTACTAATTGGACTATGGAATTATCCATTTCGTTAAGTTTTTTAAGTATCTTAATATCGACCATGAATTGGCCTTGACCCATAATCCTGACAATTTTGTTCTTTTCTATTGATCTAGCTCCTACGGTTGCTCTTTTTGCCTTAACGGCTGCCTGTGTTGATACTTTACGTTTAGAGGGATGTGTTTTTAGTCTTGGATTTGCTACTTTTCTTAAAGAGCTACCTCTTTTTATCTTTGCCTTTTCTTTTTTCTTTACTTTAGAATTTGTTTCCTTTAAAGCAGATGCCTTAAAGAATTTCCTTTTCAATGGCTTTTGACCCTTTAGATTCTTTGAGGATTTGACGCTTTTGATGCGTTTTTTGCCATTCATTGTTGTATTTCTTGCTCCTCCGTTACCTGCTTCTTTTTACGTGCCCTCTCAGCCTTTAACTTTGCTAATTCTTCTTCTACTGAACCTTTTACTGTAATTTTTTCTAGTTCCTTATCGATATCGTCTTTATTTGACGTATAATCTGTAAGTACTCCGGAATCTATCAATTCGTCTAGAGCTTGAGCCTTTGCTTTCATTTTTTCAGCCTTATCCTCTGCCCTATTCATTGCTATTCCTACATCCGTCATCTCCTCAGAAATTCCTGAAACACTTTCCTTAATGCGGACTTGAGCTTCTGCTGCGGAATATTGTGCCTTGATAACCTCTTTTTTTGACTTAAATTCTTCAACCTTCGTAGACAGACGTTTTTCCGTCTGTTCAAGTTTTTCCTGTTCATTTTGCATTTCTGAGATTTGTTTTTCCAAGCCTTGTACTTGAAGCAAATTGGAATTCTTGCGCTCTAATGCCAATTTTGCCAAATCCTCCCTTCCCACATCAATTGAACGATGAGCTTGCTCGTCAAGTGTACGAATATTATCCCATAATTTTGCCTTCTGCATTTCTAGTCGCTTTTTAGAAGTTACCACTTCTGCAATATCTCTACGTAACTTGTTCAACATTTCAGTTTGTTTCACATGAGAATAATCAAGTGCTTGCCTTGGATCCTCATACTTATCAAGAAGTTGATTCACTTTTTGCTTAATTACTGTTGAAAGACGATTTGTTAGACCCAATCTAAATCATATCATAATGGTCATAAATAATTATTAAATATACTGTAGATCAGTTATCTTATCTTTAGACAACTATTTTCCATAGTTAAATCTGCGTCGTTCATGTTCATCTGGTGGTCCATAATCTTCTTTCTTTTTGAAGTAACCCCAGTATAGCAAAATTCCGCCAGCAATTAACATAGCAATAACGAATTTTTCATTTGTAAGTTGGCCATTGGTATAGTTATCAACATAAAATTCAAAAGAAAATTCTGTCGTCACAAAATAGAGATTTCTTAGTGCAATGATAACAGCCATGACTATGAAGAGGACACCCATAGCAGACATCCAATTTCTGCCACGATGGCTTCTCTCTCCATTTCCTTCTCTGTACCTCATTATTCTTTACACTAATCTAATACCCGGATGTTTCATCTTGTTTCTTTTAGCTGCATTTAGTAGCATAGGGGTTAGTATTTCAGCTTGATATGTCATGGACAACGGACCTAAATATATAGAACGAAGCCCATTAATCTCAGAAATTAAAGTATTTAATATAGCTACTGTACCCTGATCATCTCCGCATACGAAGGTATCTGCGTCTAGGCTCCTTTTTACATTTATCAGCTTAATCTCTGAGATTGTATGGAATGCTGAAACAACTCTGGATCTAGGCGGTAACTTGATTGCTACGATCTCTGCTGCAAATTTTTTTCCTTCTTCAAGAGGTAGGTAAATGAACCCAGCATCTGTTCTGGCCATGGGAACTATTGGCGAAACAATGACACAATTATTCCTAACTTCTCTTACTAGTTTATCACATGTGTCATTGATAGACTCATATGGAATAGATAAAATTAAGATATCAGAATTTTTAGCCAAAGAAAAATTATCATCTCCTGAAATGCTCCCTGTCATACTGTTTCCATATGCTTCCCTGGCAACTTCTGTGTAACTTTGAGCTACCTCTTTTGCCTTTTGTGCATCACGGGAGCCTACAGTAACGTCATGGCCAAAACACCATCTTAGAGCAAAACCTTTCCCCATGCCTCCAGTACCTCCAATTATTCCCACCCTCATAATACAGGTCAATTCATTTCACGAATGATTAGATATTAAACTTATGCAATGATCCAAGAATCGACTTTCAATTTTTTAGGATCAAAAAACGAAAAAAGAAGTATTGGATTTAATTATCTAGTTGGCGAAAATTAATATTCTCATATCATGCTGAATTTCAATGATTTTATTTGCCACTCGTAGTACTGATGCGTCATGGGCAGGCTGACAATAATGTAAACAGAATCTTGGTAGGTAGACATATCGAGTCACATCTTACAAAATATGGAAAACAGCAGGTTTCTGATACTGCTAAATATCTGAAGAATGTGCCAATAGAAGAAGTGTTTGTCAGTCCTGTTATACGCACTATCGAAACTGCAAAGATCGTTTGTAAAACATTGGGAATGAATTACAAAATAGATGAACGACTATATGAAATTGATCTCGGTAAACTTGTTGGGATGAAATATGAGGATATAATTAAGAAATATGGAAATCTCTTTTTAAAATTCTACACTGAGAATGATAAGACACTAATTAGCCATGGAGTCGAAACTTTTACATCTGTAAAACAAAGAATAAAGAATCTCCTTGATGAGATTGCAGAAAAACATAGAGACAAAAATATCCTAATGATTACTCACCTAGATCCAATAAAAGCTGTTATCTCTATCTTACTCGATTTAAAACCTGAAGTGCTTTATCAATGGCATATGCGTAATGCAGCATTGACAATATTAAAGCATGAGAGTAAGATTTACTCTCTGTCTGCAGTGAATGTAATGGGTATCCACAGGTACATTAACGAGTAATTCAAAAACCTTAAATTAGATGTAGAGCTCAACTGTGCTCAGAAATAGTGATCAACATGCCATCATATTATTCAAAGTCGTGGTTACTTTTGGCCGTTGTCCCCTTAGTGATTATATCTCTTTTGAGCCTTGCTGAATATGCTCTTGCTCAAGAATCTACAGGGAATTATGTTGTAAGACGAGTAGAAATATGGAGTACATTTTATAGACTAATGGTAGTGGCCTTTGTTGTTGGCGCTGTTGTCCAAGGTACTATTGTCTACATAATTTGGAGGTTCCGTGAATCTAATAAGAAAAATCTGCCAAGACGACCAACGGAGAGTGCACATCATTAATGGGTCATGCTACAGTAGAATGGGTTTATGTTGGTGTTGTAATTAGTCTTCTTACATGGGTAGGAGCAGAATCATGGAATGTGGAAAGGGTACTAGAACATGCGCCTCCAGAATCTGAAATTATTAAAGTTATTGGACAGCAATGGTTCTGGACTTTTGAACATGCAGATGGAACAAAAGAAATAGGAGAGTTACATGTAAAAAAGGGAGTACCATACAGATTTGAGGTTGTATCCCAAGATGTTATCCATAGTTTTAATATTCCTGATTTTACGATCTTAATGGATGCAATTCCAGGCAGAGTTAATACGATATGGAATATGTTTGATCAGACTGGCGAATATTTAATTCAGTGTAGAGAATACTGTGGCCTACTGCACTATAATATGAAGGCAAAATTGTTTGTAGAAGAACCAACACAAACAAATGTGGCAGTCGCAACTGAAACTGCAAATCAATCCCAATCGACAACTTCTGGGACAGGCATAGCAGCAGGAAATGCAAGTAGTAGTACTTCTGCAGCAACAACAACAACAGCAGCAGCTGCTACTCTAACTATTCCTGTAGGTGCAGCTACTCCTGGCAATCCTTCCTATGATCCTCTTTCTCTTACAGTAAAGAAGGGTGATGTAATTGATGTAGTAAACAAAGATTCATCTCCACATACAGTTACAAGTGGTAAAGCACCAGACGCTCCCGATGCAGGTAAACAGTTTGATACAAGTATTGTAAACGTTGGAGCATCTGCTAAAGTAGCGACAGCAAATCTAGAACCAGGAGAATACGACTTTCATTGTGCTGTTCATCCATTTATGATGGGCAAAATAATAGTACAATAACAATAACAATAA
>DASQYF010000124.1:0-3702 GCA_035639375.1 Nitrososphaeraceae archaeon | reverse complement strand
AAATAAATTATAGGTTGCAACAATATTGAGCGAATTTGCCTTATTCTGAAATGCTTCGACCAATACATTCCATTCTCCTGATAAACCAAACGCAGCATTAGCAGAAAATATTCCTTTAGATATTTGTTTAGTATCTACTTCAATTGGACCTATACCTTGTTCTATTTGGGTTAGTTTCATCTTCACAGACTTTATATCCAATAGATTTCTATTTTGATCTAAAAATGATATTTTAAAATTGTTATTACCTGGAGTGAATGGATCTATTGATAGCTTGATTCTGCTGCCATTTTCTGCAAACTTTGTAAATGTAAATATTTGGTTTTTTATATTTTTTGAAGGCAAAGTCTGGGCCTCTACTTGTATCTTTTGTTGTATCTGTTGTTGATTCTGAAACTCGCTTGCTGGCAACCCTGTATTAACCAATATAGCAACAGCTATGAGCAGTAGGATTCCAACAATTGCTTCAATCTTTGTAGTCATGTTTAATTTTGAAACAGTAGACGTCTTTGAATTGTAAGGTCTGTATGAATTAGAAGTGGAAGAAGAAGATGGGAATTCCTTGTTATTGTTATTTTGTGTTTGCTCGGCTGCTGCTCCAGGCCTTCTTTTCATTGAACTAATTCTATTACTACTACTATCAACAGTTCTTGCCGGTGATGTTGATGTTGATAATGAAGTATTAACAGCAATAGTAGCAATGTTCAAGGCTTGTCTGTATATTACTGTCTGATTATATCCTCCGATACTGATCATTACTGCAGCGAGAGCTAATTTTGCTATAAGCGCTTTTCCATACAAAGATGCTAAAATTAGGTCTAGATTATCTTCGAGAATATACAACAGAAATGGTCCTGTAATTACTATTATTCCTAGTATCACTACTGGGATAGTTGAAAACCTTGGAATTATGATTGATAAAACTGAATCTTTTACGTATCCCTCGAGAGGCGCTTGCTTTATTTTTGGAACTACAACAAAGGCTAAGTAAATAACAGAACCAATCCATATAGAGGCTGCTAAATTATGTACAAAATCTATTATAATAGGTATTACAGTACCAACAGCAGAGCTATGTCCAATCAAAGTAGTAGTCACAAGTATTGCAAGACCAACTGCTAATATGCTCGAAATATCAGACTTAGATGGAACTGAAGAATTTGTTTTTTTCAACTTTATGTATATGACTATCGCGATAACAAGTATTACAAGAGATTCTAAAGTTCTAGCAATCCATATACTACCAAACTTTGTGGCAATAGCATCAGCTATTCCTGCATTGATGGAATATGCTTGAACATAAATCATGCCAAAATCAGATAAGACTAATATAACAGAACCAATTACTATCAATTTTATTAAACTCCTGTCAATTCTATTTCTTGTTTGTGCAAAATAACTTTTCAACCAACTAATTTTAGACATAGGTTTCCATAACCATAGAGTTGCAAATGCTGCGCCAACAATCATAACTTGACTCACTAGCGCAGGAATCCTTGCAATTGCATCAAGTATTGATAGTTGAGAAGAAGAAGACGATTGTAGATTTTTACTTGAAACACTATTTGGAACTTTTGCCTCGCCTACTCCAAATACAAAAGCATTGTCTGTAACATGACCATCTATTTGAGAGAGCATTTTTGTAGAGACTGTGTATAATCCATCCTTAATATCGTGGGGAAGAATAACACTTAATGCAGTTTGATCTCCGTTAGCATATTGTAGATTCTTGTTGTCTACCTGTTTTCCATCTTGACCTATAACACTCAGTTTACTGTATCTTAGATCAACTGGTTCACTAAGATAAACTTCGACTTTTGTCGGCGCAGATTTTAAAGTTTGTGAAGGAGACGGATTGCTATTTATTACAAAAGCATGAGCATATGATTTAGGTATATATGGTAAAGAAATTAACATTAAAATTGAAAATACTGCCATCACTACAATAGGACTTAAGATATGATGGTAATGTAGCCTTTCAAAATGTCTGCTCATAATAATGTATGATAACAGTGAGTCTATCGCATTTTTAACTTTTTATAGTATATTCGACGAAAAACACAAAGATTAGTATCGCGATTCTTAGTAAATGATAATATAACAATGTATTTTTTCAATACTAAAATGAATTTTATTATAATACCCTTGATCGCTGCTATCTTATTGCTGATTACTGTTTTTATATCTAGTACCCAGGTGCCTGTATATGCTCACATATCAAAGACAATTGGTAATTTTACAGTGGAAGTAGCTTGGAGTAACGAGCCACCACTTGTTGGTGAAATAAATAATGCTATAGTTCAAGTAAACAAAGGAACTGAAAGTAATTCTACTCCAGTAAGAAATGCCTTAGCTGAAATGTATATCTTGGTAAAATATGGTGGAGTAACAAAGACTCTTGATTTTAAACCATCAGAAGAGTCAGCAGGACTATATCAAGCTGAGATGATTCCAACAAGATTAGGATCCTATAGTTTACTATTGAATGGAACATTACAAGGACAGAATATTGTCAATGCTGAAATACCCCTAGATGATGTAGAAAGCAAGCAAAAGCTCTCTTTTCCAGATTCTGGCAATCTAGGCGAGGATACTAATATTACTACTTCTACCAGTAGTATTGGAGCAGAAGTTGAAAGAATTCTCAGCCAATTAACAAATGATATTGATGTTACTAAAGATGATATGGATACACTGGCTAAAAACGATGCAAATATGGAAAAATCATTTCAGGATGTGAAAAAGACAGCAGATAGATCCTACTTAGTAGCTATGACGGGAATGGGCGTTGGTGTGGCAGGAATAATCATAGCAGCCGTGGCATTTTCTCGCAAAAATTCTTAATTTAAAGGTATCTTTAGTTTGTTGCTTATTTGCTTTTTTAATATGAATTAGATCGGTATATGATGTTGCTCAAACTATTTTTTCCTTTATTTCAATTCCATAAAATTAGTCTAACTATCATTGCAGCAGCGGAAATAATTATAATACATATTCAGAATCTAATAATGTATAAGAGAAGACAAAGAAAAAAATAGAGAATAAACTATACATAAATAATTGGAAATGTAAACATAATAAACTTTCTTGCTAAAGATGTCATAAACTAAAATGTATAACGCCTATACGCACAGACTCACTAAATACGTATTGTATAAGCATAATGACATTATGGTATTAACATGAAGCGATTTGTATTTGATAATGCATTCTATTTTGAGATTTTAATATCAATGGGAGATCTGTCATAAACACACGAATTATTAACAGTATAATTTCCAGTGAGCCTTAACTTCTTATTACCTGCAAGCGCATTTAATGGATCTTAACATATACATTGTAATCAACTTATCAATAGAATGAAGTTAATATGCAAAAACCTGTATAGCATTACCTTTGATAAAAAAGGTATTTGAATTAAATAGTTGTGATATCAAATATTTTTTACTTCAAGTAGCATTGTCTTGCTCAAATATTCGCTAACTGAAATCATAATACTCATGATCTCGCTTTCATTAATATAAGAAGTAGGATAAGAATTACTATTTCAATTCCTACAGTTATTATCATAAACGGAAGCTTATCATAATCTATTTGTTGTGTTTACATTATGACTATGTTTTAGACCCGTATAAAATAAGAAAGAATACTAAATTTAATTCTCTTATTAGTTAAATGTGTATAAAATTAATAATTATGTTT
>DASQYF010000123.1:0-5825 GCA_035639375.1 Nitrososphaeraceae archaeon | reverse complement strand
GTTGGCATTCCAACAAATGCTTTGTTAGCTTCTATTCCTGTTACATTATCGACAAACTTATTTATTCCATACTCCTTTTTAAATTTCTCCTCATCAAATGGCTCATTAGCTATTAACGAAAGTTCTTCAGGAGTAAATTCTCTTATATCTTTATACCAATCTTTGATCAGTATTTTTCCATTATGATCTCTCATTGTGTTTAGTGCTCTTACAAGCTGCCACGCTGGGTTTTCAATTAATACTGCTAGACTGGAATGAGCATCTCTAGATGGTCCTTTTGCTATTAGTTCAATGTAGAGCAATCCCTTCATTCCTAAACTAATGATGGGTCTATCCCTTTCGTCAATATAACCAAATTCCCAAATTACTCCATCACATGTAAATTTATGTCGATATTTTGTAAGGTACTTCTCAATATGTGAGCTTCCAATTTCTTCCTCGCCTTCAACAATAAATTTCACATTACATGGCACGTCGCCGGTCTTCTTTAGAAAATACTCTACTGCCTTTATACGTGTAATTAGTTCACCCTTATCATCTGAAGATCCACGTCCAAAGATATAGTTACCCTCAACTTTACCACTAAATGGATCTGCGTTCCATAACTCCAAAGGTTCTTCAGGTTGAACATCATAATGATTGTAAAATAAAATAGTTCTTCCATTAGGATTTGCTTTTGATTTAACTTCTCCATAAACTATCGGTGGAACATCTTTTTTATCATTCTTCAAATAATCATCATTATCAAGGTATAATAATTCAGAATTAATTCCTGATTTAAGCATAATATGTGCAACAAGGTTGGCACATTCCAAAAGGCCTACTCGTCTTGCAGAAACACTTGGCTGCCTGATCAACGCCTGAAGATCAGAAATAAGGCCTTTAGTCTCGGCGTCTACTGTTGTGCTAATTATATCGCTCAATAAATTTTCTCTTTAGCAATAGAAATTAAAGGTTACTGTGTATTGAATATTAGATAAGCAAAAGAAGAAATAATACATTTGTTCCTCTTCAATTAATCAATATATTCTATTACAAAAATAGATGACTACAAGTTTTGGATTTAGGTTTTTAGATAAATTATATATAAGCTATATCTAGTGCTTTCTTGTATAGGATGCATTTATAACTATCATATCTCAATTTTATTTTCTATATGTCGTCGCCTAACGACTCAGAAGATATCTTTCTTTCTCCTCGATCCATAGCTGTTATTGGAGCCTCAGAAAAACAAGGAGTTGGCAAAGCGATCTTTTCTAATATCAAAAATGGATACAAGGGAAAAATCTATCCCATAACTCCTTCTAATCCTACAATATTTGGACTGCAAGCTTACAAAAGTGTTCTTGATGTTTCTGAAGATATAGATCTTGCAATAGTTGCAACTCCAAATAGAACAGTACCTTCCGTCATGGAAGAAGTTGGCAAGAAAAAAATTAAAGGTGCAATTATTGTTTCTGCAGGTTTCAAAGAAGTTGATGAGCAAGGTAGAAGGCTTGAAGAAGAAGTTGGAACAGTTGGAAGAAAGTACGGCACAAGAATCATAGGTCCAAATTGTCTTGGAATCATGAGCTTATCCGAAAAAAATATGATGAATGCGACTTTTTTAAAAATTACACCAAAACACGGTGGAATTGCTCTGGTCTCTCAGAGTGGTGCGATCTGTGCAGCTACAGTAGAAGATGCTATGGCTCAAGGCATTGGCTTTTCAAAAGTAATCAGTATGGGTAACAAAGTAGACATGGATGAAAATGATATTCTGGAATTATTGTCTGAAGATCTAGATACTAAGGTTATCGTGATGTATCTTGAAGATATACATAATGGCAGAAGATTTATGGAAATTGCTAAAAGAATTACGAAGGACGGAAAACCAATTATGGTATTAAAGGCTGGTAGAACGCCAGAAGGTGCCAAAGCTGCTATGTCGCATACAGGGGCGTTAATGGGAGCCGACGAAATTTATGATGCTCTATTTACTCAGTCTGGAGTAATTAGAGTAGATACTATGCAAGAGTTATTTGAACTTTCCACAGCCTTTTCCAAACAGCCGATACCTACACAGAAAGGGGGAGTTGTTATAGTATCAAATGCTGGCGGACCTGCTATTATTTCTACTGATGCTTGTTCAAAGTATGGCCTTAAGATGGCAGATATATCTGCATCAAGTGAGGCTATCGCTAAAGTAATTCCGGCTCATGGATCTGCAAGAAATCCTGTCGATATAGTAGGTGATGCAGACTTTAACCGCTTTGAAAAAGTACTAGATGAAGTATTATCAAATAACAATGTCGACTCAGTAATAACAATGTGTACTCCATCAGCTACCCTAGACTACAATGATCTAGCAAGGACTATTGTTAATAAATCAAAAGGTTCAGACAAAACAATGTTTGCTGCATTGATGGGACTTGCAGAGGGTACCGAAAACAAACAGATTCTATCTGATGGAGGAATACCACATTTCATGTATGCTGAACAGGCAATAAGAAGCCTGGAAGCAATGTATCGCTTCAGAAATTGGCTAACAAGTCCAAAAGGCGAATCAAAACGATTCAATGCAGACGTCGAAAGAGTAAAGAAAGTTTTTGTTAATGTTCTAAATCAAGGTAGAACAAATCTATTAGAGGAAGAGGGTTATGAAATTCTTACTTCATATGGCTTTCCTACTCCAAAGAGTATTCTCGGAACTAGCCAAAGTGAATGTGTCGAAGCTGCTCAGAAGATAGGTTATCCCATTGTAATGAAGATAGCTTCACAAGATATAATCCACAAATCAGACGCTGGGGGGGTCAAAGTCGGAGTGAAAAACGATGACGAAGTAAAAGCAGTATTCAATACAATAATGGCTAATGCAAAGAAATACAACGCCAATGCAACAATCAAAGGAGTCCTTGTGCAGGAAATGGTAAAATCCGCGAAGGAAATAATTCTTGGATCAAAACAAGACCCATTATTTGGGCCGGTTATAATGTTTGGTCTGGGAGGTATTTATGTTGAACTTCTTAAAGATGTTGTTTTCAGGATTGGACCCATTGATGAGCAGGAAGCACTAAGAATGGTTCAATCAATAAAGGCAATAAAGATATTGAAGGGCGTTCGGGGTGAGAAACCATCAGATTTGAACGCAATAGTAGATAGTCTTCAAAGACTCTCACAGTTGGTTACTGACTTTCCTGAAATTGAAGAATTCGATATGAATCCATTATTGGTATTAGAAGAAGGAAAAGGAGCCCGAGCAGTGGACGTAAGAATCGGATTGAAGAAGAGATAATTTCGTGTTGTCAGTTAACCAACTTATTCCCACATTCTTCACAAAAAATAGCATCTTCTTGATTTTGATAACCACATGATGAACACTTATTACCTGATCTATTGGTTACAGTAGCGTCTGTATTAGAATCAGAGGTTGGCATTACTTCTCCCTTTTTTCCAAGAACAAGTATTATGTCTCCAATTTTTGAAATATTATCCCATGAAACTTCAGTTGATTGATTATGGTGGTCGGGGCTGCTGTTATTCCCATTATCCTCATTTGCAATTTTGAGAGTAATTTGCATATTTCTTCCTTGTATTCTGCGTAATCCAATTTCCACAACTCTTCCTATTAACATTGCTTCGCTATTATATGCAGGCATACCAACGAGTGATTGAATAGAAATAAATCCTGTTCCTTTATAGTCGGATGGATGAGCCCTAGGTGGAATATTATTACTCGTAGATATAGTGCTAGGAGCAGGAGATTTTTGTTGTTCTTGTTGTTGTTGTAAAGTTATAGAAGAAGGTAATTTATTAACTTCAGAGGACTGTGTTGTTTGCTTAGATGTATTTGGAGTGTTCACGGTAGTCTGAGTAGCAGGAGCATCGAATTTACGATATTGTGCGATAATATTGTTGCAGGTACCGCACTTGTATTCACCTTTTTCTATAAGAGTAACATCCTCTCCAAGATCTTCATTTGGATTTTCGTAACTTATTACAGGAGATCCTTCATATTCCTTCTCACATTTATTACAATAATATTTTGAAAACCTCTCCTCATTTAACCTACCTACCCCAGCGAGAAATAACTCAGGGCCTCCGAGGTTCCCTTTTTTCTGTTCCTCGTCTGTTACATTAGCAAGAACATATCCACCAGAACCTCGCAATCTCTTTTCACGTAAATCATTTCCTTCATTTATCATATATTTTAACAATTCAATTGCATGAATCACTGGTATTAGTGTTGTGGGATGAATAAGCACATTCCGACAGATAGTGTTTTTCTAATCACAAAAAATAAAGACAATTGTAACCCGCAACTTATTACTTTTGGACAGCTAATTAGAATTATCTAATATTTTGATATAATATTAACTTAAGGAGTAACATGTGATCATTACTTATATTAAAGTAATATTGAAAGATTTATGACTTGTGTCCTCCTTCCAGTTTTCTTTGATAGTCTTTAATTCCCATGACTTATTTCCTTCATTGCAAATAACCACTACATATAATCACCTATCTACAAGTTGAATTAAACCATTACAACAAAGAGCATACTGTTTTGTGTTTGTTTCGGATTATTATATATAAGACACTATTTCACAAATGTTGATGCCATAACATTGTTTACTCATGTAGTTAAAATTGATAGTAAATAATTCTAAATGTTATATTTATAACATTTTACTGAAGTAGTAGTTATCACATAAATATCACTACTTATTATGTAGTATAACAGCCAAATTGTACTCCACTATAATGAAAAAAGAGGCCATACTTGGTGCTGGATTGGCAGCATTTACCATGAAAAAAAAGCTCTTGATAATCAGCGGTGCTATTATGTTAGCAATTGGATTCATTGGTGTTATTCCTTTCGGCTCTATTGTAATTGACGAGGCAGCTAATCAACAGCTAAATCCCACAACTCAACGCCCAAATCCCATTTATGGAATAATATCTCCACTATATGCTGAAATGACTTTTATTATTATAGGTGTGGTTGGATTTTCGCTGTTAGTGCTTGGCGTTGCTCTGCGTCAAGAATCAAAGCAGCAAGAATGACATTGCCCATCTATTTGTCTTATTTTATTGAATCCGTAGTTGGGGTTGCTATTCCGATTTCAGTGCTATTAATTTCTGTTATTGGAGTTTTCGTTTTATTGCCTGTATAATTAGACATATTATTATTAGCATCATCATGCTGATTTTCAATCACTGAAGCATCACTTTGATTTGTCATATTTTGCGCTGATGCATTGATTGTTAATTGGCTATCAACAACAACAACAAATAACCATGCCACAAGTACGACTGAAAGTGCAGTTATAGGCAATATTGTTACTTTGTTTTCTTGACGTTTTTTGTTTACCAATAGTTTATTCTGTCATATTTTCTCTCTTATATGATTTATAAATTGTTAAGATATTCGTTATTTATAGTACTCATATCGACATACAGAGAATAGAATAGATGTTTGGTTGATTTGTTGCTAGCATTAGAGCTATTCACTATTATATAGCAACGCTAACTGAATAATATGGTATATTAATTTATGATATTTGATATAACTTTTATTGTTTGAAGTTATAAGTATTATGCTTGGTATAGGATCTTCAGATATACCTAAACATCAAATTTATTTTAAATTAGAATGTGACAATTAATAATGACAACTTATAACTTTTGTCTTCTTCAACAGATCTCTGTTCTTTGGATTATTAAAATGCATTTAGCTTTTCAATTTATGATTTTTATTCTTCTATCTGTGTCTTTTATATTGATTTCATAATAATACATAATTTTTCACTATTACTTTGTTTATTGGATATTGTTCAATATAC
>DASQYF010000122.1:0-3227 GCA_035639375.1 Nitrososphaeraceae archaeon | reverse complement strand
ATAACGGAGGTTGACTCGGAAGTATTGCAGAAGTAGGAATACGTGAAGAAGGAATAGAGAATCTAACTATAATTAAAGGAAGTTAGATTCATTAACCTTAAAACAAGAGAAATTGGACTGTAATTGACGATCAAATAAGATTCTTTGTATATTGTAAAGTATTCTGATTACTTATTACAAAATAGGATTATGTATTTGAATTATCCCATCTGTTCTTCTATTATTAGAAAAAACCAACTTTCACCGCTGATCGCCTCACTGCTCACAACTCCTAGTCAGCAGCAAGTATTACTGCTTCCTATATAATCTGCATATATAATTCATAAATAATTTTTTATACTATTTCCAAACGAAAGTAAAAGATAAGTCTTTAATCCAACCATTGAATCATTTGAACACTTGATGTTATTCACGAATAAATCAAACGAACTGGCTTCATGAGAACTCAAAAAGGGCATTATATACATTCAAGATTTTATAGTCCTTGATTTGAACGATTGGACTACTGGATTGTTAAACTTAGAGATGTATTCAAAGAATATATAGAAACTGAATATTCCAAACAGCTGATAAGAGATGATAAAGTTATAAAGTAAGAAAATCTATGGCAGCTAAAAGAGAGTGGTATTTGATGGAAGAACAAAATAATCATTATTCTAACCCTCCAGGTGTAACAAATTATATCTCAAAAACCGCAAAAATTGGTAAAAATGTAAAGATATGGCATTTTGCTTATGTTGGAAACGATACAGTAATTGGTGATAATGTTATGATAGGTTCCCTGACACATGTTGATTATAAAGTAAAAATTGGCGATAATACAAGGATTGAAGGTTCTGTATATATTCCTCCATTAACAATAATTGGCAAAAATGTGTTTATTGGTCCAGGTGCAACTTTTACTAATGATCCATATCCTATGAGCCCAAAAATGGTTGGAGTTACTGTGGAGGATGGAGCCATTATTGCCAGCAGAGCAGTGGTTAAGCCTGGAGTGAGAATTGGAAAAAACAGTGTAGTTGCTATGGCCGCAGTAGTAACCAAAGATGTCCCACCTGACATTGTTGTAATGGGACATCCTGCTAGAATAAAATACTCCAAAGCTGAGTATGATAGAAAAAAATCAGAATGGGATTTACATACATGACTCGAACCAAGCATTTTATGATTGGTCTTATCCCTGATATTACAAATATCAAATAAGACTTTAGTCTGTTCAAAGTAGCTTATCTTGTAATACGATATATGATGTCTTAAGAGTATTGTAAAGTGTAAGTAATTGTTTTGAAATCAAGATTTTAACTTGATAATATTGCTGATCATATAGAAAATAGATAAAATTTATGGACTTTCAGTTTTTCTAGTTCTAATTGACTACCACAACTTACAGAAAACGACTATCTTTTACTTTACAAGACTCATAAGCTAACTAATGATTTCGTTTATGATATACATATGATCTTGTCCTGATTTGATCATTTCTTTACTTTTTCACTGAGCCTTCAATAATTGTCATTATTTTTTATGATGATCTTGTCATTAATAGTTAATACAAATTTTGTCTCTAAATTTGTAGCAAAATACTAATCAGAAAACATCGGCTTATTAGTCATTCAGACAATCCAATTTTGAATCTATGATATCTGCTAAATCATATAATGCTAAGGATTTTCCATAGGCTTCATACTCTTGCATATATTATGTACGCAGTTTCACATACTTTCCATCCCACTTCCCATGTAGTTGAATATGGAAAGTAGGTGTATCTCTAGTTTATATGGTCCAGCGCTATAATGTTATAGATTACAATATGCATACATGATATAAAATCCAGTTATACACGAGTGTTAATTTATAATAAATGGTAGCTACTCTATAACAGTTAAAAAAGAAGAAAAGAGATAATTATCTTTATATAAAGATAGAGACTACCATATCAGGTCTTCGTACCACATTCTAAATTACTTAACAAGGTATCAAAAGGTGATGTTTAATGTAGAATTCAAATTGTATCGATGTAGAAATTTAAAAAAATATATATTGCTTCTCTGTTCGAAAATACATAGAATCTTAACTAACAATGAATGTTTAAAAGAACGATGTTAATAGTTATATTAATAAGAGAATATTACCGTGACCAAAACTAAGGTGAAATCTTATATTCAACACCTTCGGTAGGAAAATGCTCATAATATTCTCCTAATATGGGAGAAATGTTACGAAATACTCTTATACCTTGTTTTTCATACCGATCAGGATGACGAATAATATTCTGAAAACAATAGGAAGACATAAGCAGATCATTGTTCTATCTCTCGCGGTTGTCGCTATTGCTTCATACATGTTCCCAATTGATAATATGTATGGAATAGCAAAAGCTGCCGCTCAGAGCTCGAATCATAATCGCCAGCAAACAACTACCTTTAAAGCCACAAATGAAGCAGAAAATCGTTGTTCGGGTGGTTCTACATGCTTAGCTGGAGCTCAGCAAACGCTTCTGTTTCCAAGTGGTGTACCTGGATTCACTAGCTTTAGTTTCTCAAATGAAGCAGAAAATAGATGTAGTGGTGGATCATTTTGCCAGGCACAGGCCATACAATACGGATTCTTTGGAAGCGCATAAGAAGCCCATAGAAAATGATGAGAGGATAAGGTCACTTCCTTTCTTTTTTTTTCTAAACTTTTTTTCTGCATTTTTGATTTGAAATTTTTTCAGCTACTATTATGCAGCTTCTTCCTTGCACCATTATCGATCTAGTTCTATCATAATAAAATCTAATTTTCTTCCTTAAATTCAAGTAGTTATATATAGCTAATTATATTATGGACAGTACAATTAACAGTTGACTTTGTTCCCTTAACAATAAATCTATAGCTTAAGGATCACTATTTCTTTATATGGTAATATCCAAGGAAATAGAATACTGACCAACTATATTTTTATTCATATATTACACTTATGACTTTTCAGGTCTTTCACTTGGAAAAACATCATCACAAGAGTTTTAATCTTAGTTCTCTTCCTCAGGAAAAATCAGATTATTTCGTATAGAATTGCATTCAACCATATAATAATCCAAAGAAGATATTATTTCAAATGAGAACATTGTTTAGAATTTGTCATTGATATTATCGTTCATACCATTGATGACAATGAAACACTGAATATAAAAAATGAAATGAATATAGATACATATACACATACATACAGACATAGAATCTAAAGT
>DASQYF010000121.1:0-10506 GCA_035639375.1 Nitrososphaeraceae archaeon | reverse complement strand
TGAGAAGATCAGGAAAAATACACCCCCATGTTGGAATGTATTTTTACTCGTCTTTGAATAATAATGCTACTAAACGATTTTATATAAGCTGTAACGCAGGCCGTGTTCTAAGACCACTCGCTATTATCAAAGACGGCAAAGCCTTGATGAATATTGAAATAACCGAAAAGATTGCGAAAAAATTTATTTCTTGGACAGACCTTTTATATATGGGTATAATTGAATTGGTTGACGCAAACGAAGAAGAAAATTGTTACGTTGCTATAGATTTAAAGAAAATAGAAAATGTCCATACCCATTTAGAAATATTTCCATCAGCAATTCTTGGAGTTGGTGCGTCAATTATACCATATCCTGAACACAATCAGTCGCCGCGGAATACGTACGAGAGCGCTATGGCAAAACAGAGTCTTGGATTCTCGACTCCGTTGATGAATGCGAGCACATATGTAAGACAACATTTTATGCTGTACCCACAGACTCCTATGGTAAGCACAAAGGCTATCAACCTTTTAGGTCTTGATGACCGCCCAACAGGACAGAACTGTATTGTAGCCGTTCTGCCATTTGAGGGTTATAATATTGAAGATGCTGTGGTATTCAATAAATCTTCAGTCGATAGAGGATTAGGAAGGACATTTTTTTACAGGGTATATGAAGCAGAGGCAAAACAATATCCAGGAGGAATGAAAGACAACTTTGAGCTTCCCGCATCGGATACTAACATCCGCGGGTATAGAGGAGAAAAAGCATATAGACTGCTTGAACAGGATGGAGCAATAATGCATGAGGCTATAGTAACTGGTGGAGATATTCTTATCGGCAAAACTTCACCTCCAAGATTTATGGAAGAATACAAAGAATTTGAGGTTAAGGGCCCTTACCGTAGAGATACATCCGTGGGAGTGAGACCATCTGAAAACGGTGTCGTTGACAGCGTAATCATGACTCAGTCAGTTGAAGGGGGTAAGATGTACAAGATCCGAGTACGGGATACACGCATACCCGAAATAGGTGACAAGTTCGCATCACGTCATGGTCAAAAAGGAGTTGTGGGTATGCTCGTAGGCCAAGAAGATCTACCATACTCAGAAGATGGAGTTGTGCCTGATATAATGATAAATCCACATGCATTTCCATCGAGAATGACGGTTGGACAATTTATGGAATCGCTTGGAGGAAAAGCCGCATCACTTAGAGGAAGAATTGTTGATGGCTCTGCGTTCTTAGGTGAAAAATTGGATAATATAAAGGGCGTAATGGAGCAATACGGATTCAAACACAGTGGCAAAGAAATTATGTATGATGGTAGAACGGGAAAAAGATTCCCTGCTGACGTATACGTTGGTGTTGTATATTATCAGAAACTCCATCATATGGTCGCTGACAAAATCCATAGCAGAGCGCGCGGACAAGTGCAAATGCTTACAAAGCAGCCTACCGAAGGTAGGGCACGAGGAGGAGGTCTTAGATTCGGAGAAATGGAGAGAGATTGTCTAATTGCATATGGTGCTTCCATGATGCTTAAGGACAGATTATTGGAGGAATCAGATAAGGCAGAAGTTAATGTCTGCGAACGCTGTGGCCTTTTATCATATTATGATGTAAAACAGAGAAGATATATCTGCAGGGTTTGCGGTGAGAAAGCAAAAATTTCATCAGTCGTAATAGCGTATGCATTTAAATTGCTATTACAAGAAATGATGAGCCTGAATGTGGCTCCACGGTTATTAGCCAAGGAGAAGGTCTAGAGCCTAGAACAGAGAGCTGACGAGAAATGGAAGAATCAGTAAAAATCTTAGGAGGAATAAAGTTTAGTGTATGGTCTCCCATAGAGGTTCGTAAGTTCAGCGTTGCAGAAATAACAGCTCCAGAGACCTACGACGAAGATGGAATGCCTGTACAAGGCGGATTGATGGATAATCGTCTAGGAACCCTTGAACCGGGCCAGAAATGTGGGACCTGTGGTAATACATCTGCAAAATGTCCTGGCCATTTTGGCCATATTGAACTAGCAGAGCCAGTCCTTCATATTGCATTTGTTGATGATATCCACAAATTGCTACTGATTACATGCAGATCATGTAATAGAATCAAACTCGATCCGGAAGAATTAAGTAAATACAAAAGCCTCAGAGATAGTAAGGCTGCCTACGCCGTAATAACCTTAGAGAATATTAAGGATGAAATTATTGAAAAGGCGAAGAAGGTAAAAATATGTCCTCATTGTTCAAAAGAACAGTATGATCTCGTTTTTACAAAACCAACAATATTTGTAGAAAAAACTGAAGTAGGTGAGAATAGACTCTTACCAATCACTATTAGAGAACGACTAGTACATATTCCGGATGATGATTTGACACTTTTAGGATATGATCCCAAGACTGCCAGGCCTGAATGGTTTGTTCTTCAAGTGTTAGCCGTCCCCCCTGTAACAGTAAGACCGTCAATTATTCTTGAAACCGGAATAAGATCAGAAGATGACTTGACACATAAACTCGTAGACATAATTAGAGTAAATCAGCGATTGAAGGAAAGTAAGGAAGCTGGAACACCTCCACTTATTGTACAGGATTTAGTCGATTTATTGCAATATCATGTCACGACGTACTTTGATAATGAAGTTTCAGGAATACCTCAAGCTCATCATAGATCGGGTCGGCCTCTTAAAACTTTGACTCAGAGATTAAAGGGTAAGGAAGGTAGATTCAGAGGTTCACTCTCTGGAAAAAGAGTAGATTTTTCTAGCAGAACTGTGATCTCTCCAGATCCAAACCTACAGATCTCTAACGTTGGAGTTCCAGTCGACGTCGCAAAGAAACTTACCATTCCAGAAACCGTATCACAATGGAATCTTGAAAGATTAAAGAGCTTAGTAGTTAATGGTCCGAATATATATCCTGGCGCCAATTACATTATCCGACCAGATGGAGTCAAGATCAGGTTAGACTACGTTAGCGACAGAAAAACGATTTCCGATTCAATAGTAGCAGGCTACATGGTTGAAAGACATTTGTCTGATGGGGATATAGTAATTTTCAACAGACAACCTTCATTACATAGAATGTCTATTATGGCTCACTACGTTAGAGTACTTCCATATCGTACGTTTAGATTACATCCTGCCGTTTGTCCACCTTATAATGCGGATTTTGATGGAGATGAGATGAATCTCCATGTTCCTCAAAGCGAAGAGGCACGTGCCGAGGCTGCTCTGTTGATGAAGGTTCAGGATCAGTTAATATCGCCAAGATATGGGGGACCTATTATAGGTGGAATAAGGGACTTCATCACAGGAGCGTTCATTTTAACCCGCGACGAGACGACTCTAACAAGAGAAGAATTCGCAAATTTGGCTTTAATTGGAGGATATACAGGAGTTCTGCCAGAAGCTAGGCTAACTAAAGATGGAAGAAAACTATATTCTGGTAAACAGCTTTTTTCTCTTTTTTTGCCAAAGGATTTCAATTTTATAATTACTTCGAAGTGGAACAAATCTGCAAAGCGTGAAGGAAAGGATGTTGTAATTAAAAATGGAGAACTTATTAGCGGAGTTATTGACAAAGCTTCAATAGGAGCAGAAGAACCTGATAGCGTGCTGCATAGAATAACGAAAGATTATGGCAACGATATTGCTAGAAAGTTCTTGGATTCAATACTAATTATGCTCAAAACATACATAACACATCAGGGCTTTAGCTATGGTTATTCTGATCTTTGGCTAAGCGATGAAACAAGAAAAGAAATTAGTGATGTTATTCAGAAGGCATATACCAAGGTTCATGAGTTAATAGAGCAGTATAAAGTTGGTACGTTACCTCTTACTAGAGGTCTAGCACCAGAAGAAGCACTTGAATTATACGTAGTGAATGAATTGTCTAGAGCAAGAGACAGGGCGGGCAAAAACGCCGATAGGGCATTTCCTGACGATAACGCTGGTGTAATTATGGCATCTACGGGCGCAAGAGGCTCAACTCTCAATATCGGCCAAATGACTGCAGCTTTAGGTCAGCAATCTATTAGAGGCAAGAGGATCAACAAAGGTTATCATAATCGCTCTTTACCTCATTTTAAGACTAATGATACAAATCCAGATGCAAAGGGTTTCGTAAAGTCAAACTATCGGGACGGATTGAGCCCATTAGAATTCTTCTTTCATGCAATGGGAGGCAGAGAAGGCCTGGTCGATACGGCTGTCAGAACACAACAATCAGGTTACATGCAAAGAAGGTTGATTAATGCTCTTGAACACCTAAAAATAGAATATGATCAAACGGTTCGTGATCCACATGGAAATATTATCCAGTATCTGTACGGTGAAGATGGTGTAGACCCAGCAAAAAGCGACCATGGCGAGGCGGTAAACATCTCAAGACTAATAGAAAGTCAATCAGTTGTCGATGACGGTAAAAAGGCTACCGAAAATGAGATCAAAGATATCATAGGAAAATACGCAGAAAACCTCAATGTACGCTTAAGAAATTCTCTTGCAACCGCTCTATTCGAAAATAGATTGAGCAAAGAAGGAATTGAGAAAGTATTGAAGAAGACCGTCGATCTCATTGAAAGGGCCATGACTGAACCTGGAGAAGCAGTAGGTGTTGTGACTGCTCAATCTATAGGTGAGCCGGGAACCCAGATGACGCTTAGAACATTCCACTTTGCTGGCGTTAAAGAGCGCAATGTTACTTTAGGACTTCCTAGACTGATTGAATTAGTAGACGCGAGGAAGAAGCCTGTGACACCGACTATGGACATTTTTTTGGATAAGGAGCATAGGATTTCAAGAGAAAAGGCACTCGACGTGGCAAGAGAAATTATTTTTACTAGGGTAAGTGATTTAGTGGAAAAGACTGATACAGATTATAGCGGTATACTATCGTTTTATTTCTCTGAGTCAAAGCTTGCAGAACGAGGTTGTAAGCTAGATGAAGTACAGGAGGTGTTGAAAGGATCGAAGAAGAAATATGAAATAAGCGTTAATGATAAGAAGCAATTTATTAAAGTTAGCATTTCTGACAAACCTGACGCACAGACTCTTCTAACATTAAAGAATAAGCTTCTCAATACTCGTGTAAAGGGGGTACCTGATGTAGAAAGAGTTACAATTGTAAAACAGGACGAAGAATGGATCATTCAGACTGCAGGATCGAATCTTTCCAAAGTGGTAGCAATTGAAGGAGTTGATACCTCTAGAATTACTACAAACAATGTCTATGAAGTTTGGCAAACACTTGGAATCGAGGCTGCCAGAACAGCTCTTGTAAAAGAGATCACAAATACCCTAGAGGAACAAGGCTTGGAAGTCGACGCCAGGCATATTATGCTAGTCGCAGATCTTATGACATCCAAGGGATATCTACAGCAAATTGGCAGACATGGTATTGCTGGAACCAAGACGTCCGTTCTTGCTAGAGCAGCTTTCGAAATTACCGTTCCAACAATAGCAAAAGCTTCACTGGAAGGCCAGATTGAAACATTAAGGGGCGTAACAGAAAACGTTATAGTGGGCGCCACTGTACCAGTTGGTACAGGTATGGTAGATCTCTATATGAAGGTGAAAGAAGAAGATGGTAAAGACGCTAGAGAAAATAGTTAAGAATGCAATAACCGACAATAAATACAAGAGTGGAACAAAGGAAGTATTACACTCCATGAGAGGTTCAAAATTAATAGTTATGTCAAATTCGGTTGCTCCTAAAGATAGATTAAAATTAGAAGAAGAGGCGAAGAGCTCTAATATTCCTATTTACAGGTTCCAGGGTAATTCAGTTCAACTAGGAAAGTTATGTAATAGACCTTTTAGAATTAGCATTATGTCTTTGAAAAGTGGGAGCGATGAGGATATAAATTCACTAATTTCTAACCATTCAAAGTCCATTAGTGAATAACTCATAGCCCTATTCATTTTGGGAGTCTTATCCCCATTCTGGTGAGTCAGTCGTTTCTACCTCTTCGCTAAGAAAATAGTAATTGCTTTTTTGTGATAGAAAAATAATAATAATGATACATCAAACAGATAAAAAAGGTACAATGCATTGCTTTATTAGGACAAGTACACTGTTGAATTAAATGTTACAAAAGGACATATATAGCCCTATATATTAGAAAGAAGCTTCTCAAGAGTATCAATCAATTCATTGGCATCAAGACTTAAATTGCTCTTCCTCAAGAAGCATGAATTGTCGTTTAATGCTCCGAATTTCATGTATTGTTTCTATTTCAGAGGCGCTGTGAGATGACAGACAAGATTAAATTAACTTCCGACGAATTGCGGTTAATGTCTTTATTTCAGAGCATAACAAGCGCAACAGCAAGAGATTGTATTTTGGATGAAAGGATGGATCGTGTCATTTTTATTGTAAACAAGGGACATATGGGCCTTGCTATTGGAAAGGGAGGAGCTACAATTAAGCATCTTCAGAACGTGGTTGGAAAAAAAGTTGAGCTAGTAGAATATTCTGATGATGCATGCAAATTTATTTCGAATATATTAAATTCGGATTTGATAAATGAAATTAAGATCAATATGAAGATAGACGGTACCAAACAAGCTGTTGTTGTTGTAGACGCGAAGAAAAAAGGGATAGTTGTGGGTAGAGAAGGCAGAAATGCTGAAAAGGCAAGGATACTCGCCAGGCGATACTTCCAAATATCCAATGTTCTTATAGTAAGTGGGGAACAAACTCTAAATAATAATGAGCAGGTGAATATATGAATGGCTAAATCTCCGTTAGGATTGTTTGCTGGGCGCGTTCTAAAATCTAAGAGGAATCGAGCCAGATGGGCAAACAAGTATTATAAAAGAAGAATGTTGATGCTAGACAAGAAGGCCAACCCATTAGAGGGTGCGCCTCAAGCAAGAGGCATAGTACTAGAAAAAGTAGGTATAGAATCAAAACAGCCTAACTCTGCCGTCAGAAAATGTGTCAGAGTTCAATTGATTAAAAATGGTAAATCAATAACGGCTTTTCTGCCACGAGACGGGGCTTTAAATTTCGTAGACGAACATGATGAAGTAGTGTTAGAAGGCATTGGAGGATCGATGGGAGGAGCAATGGGTGATATTCCTGGAGTTAGATGGCAAGTTTTTAAAGTAAACGGCGTGTCGTTGATAGAACTTGTATATGGGAGGAAGGAAAAACCGAGGAGATAGCAAATGAGCGGCAGAGAACAGGTAAATATTAAGTTATTCAACAAATGGGATACAAACAACATCGAAGTAACGGATATAGGTCTAAGCAGAGTTATTTCTTTAAGACCATCAGCAGTAATTCCGATTACCTTCGGAAGGCATGAGCACCAGAGATTAAAGAAGTCCGACGTACACATCATAGAAAGATTATCCAATAAGATGATGCATTTCGGAAAAAAATACGCGAAGAACACAGGCAGAATGGGAGGAAAAAAGGCCCATGTGTTGAATGTAGTAAGAACTGCACTTGATATTATCAATGTAGAAACAGGCAAGAATCCATTGGAGTTGTTAGTAAGGGCGATAGAAAATGCCTCTCCTAATGAGGATACAACTCGCATTGTCTATGGCGGTGTAGTATACCATGTTTCAGTAGATGTCGCGCCGCTGCGAAGAGTAGATCTAGCACTCCGCTTCATCGCCGAGGGCGTAAGGGAAGCAACATATTCAAATCCACAGACTATCGAAGAAGCATTGGCTAGAGAGATAATCTTGGCGGCAAACAATGATATGGCTAGTCATGCAGTTAAGAAAAAGAATGAGCAGGAACGGATCGCGATGGCATCGCGATAATCCTGGATTCTTTTGCCTTTTTATATAGAACACTTTTATTTTACCATAATGTCTATATTTTACGCGTTAAACAGAATCCTGAAAAGTTGAGATACTCATAATATATGATCTATTAAAGTTATCACCAAGATTAATTCATTCAGGTATTAAATATGATAAAGGCCTCCTAGATTATTTCTAGAATACTGGCAGTAGTAGATAACCTTCACATACCTAAGGTATGAGAGTTAAATAGCCGAAAACAGATTGAGAGAGCAATATATATGAGTGGTAAGGATAAATATATTTTTACAAAAGCTGCTTTAATGAGCACAAAATGTGGCAAAGAAATCTTGAAACAAGTCTTGCTCAGGAAGGACGGCTATAAACAATTTACTAAATATAAGAAAAAATATGAATATGAATTCGAGGATTTTAAAAAGAGATTCTTAATATCATTACATCGGCGGATTATTTCTGATTCTAGTCCATCTGTCACAATGAAAAAATTTATTGAAGAGGTGGGATCTTCAGAATTAATCCTCGACGACAAGAAACTCAATGATGTTAAAACAAGACTGGCTAGACCTGAAAATCTCGCAGATAGAATAGAGAGAATCTTAGATTCTAATTTCGTCAAGATGACCTTTCCAGTTTTAAATGCATTGTTTGATGGTGCTTCCGACTACTATAAGGAACACATTTCAAGCGATTTGAAAAATTCAATTATTGATGGCCATATTATAGCTATCGATCTTAGTGAACCGATGGACAGAATAATGGACAGGGATGAGGATGTCGAATACCTTGACGACTACAAACTAATGAATCCATACATTCTGGAAGTCGCACGAGGGGAAATTTCCAAAGGTGGGGACTCGGTATTGAAAGCATTTGAAGAGGGATTCTATGATGCTAGAATCGGTCAGTCTATAGATTATAATTTAAAGATTAAACCAGAATCTATCAACTATGAAAATATGATAATCTCTTACAAGAAATACCGTGCAGTGATGGGAACCGCTGGAAGGAATATGGCATTCAATCGACCTCCATTGAGTGATATATATCACATGGGTATGGCAAAGGCAGCTGAATGTGTTGGTTGTGGAAATGAGATTCAGGATGCTATAAAGCAAAGGTCCATTAAAATACCATCATGGCCACTTTACTATTCGCTTATCAGCAAAGACGTTAAAAAAGCATTCGAAATGACAATCAAAAAGAGTGAAATATATTTAGAAGAAGCACATCTTGCCTTGCATATGCTTCCATTCGAATTCCAATTTAAACCATTTTTAGAATTTTTATTTCTGACCGTTAATCATTATAACCAATATTGGTATAATGAACTTATGAGATGTGGTATACTCACTCTTTTTCAGAAGGACTTCAATATGACGGTAAGAAAATAACTGCTGCACATTTTTATATTGCTTATTTTATTAGCAGTTGTTAAATTATGATGTGGTCTGAAATTTACCGCCCCATTAAAGTTCAGCAAATGGTAGGAAACGAAGAGGCTCGGTTGGCGGCGGTAAAATGGATTTCAGGATGGGTAATTGGGAGCAGGCCCTTGCTTCTAATAGGTCCCCCTGGGACAGGTAAGACTACTCTCGCACATGTATTATCTCGGCAGTTCAATTATGATATGATAGAATTGAATGCGAGTGATAATAGGAACAAAATAGGTCTTAAAGCTCACATTACACCAATGTTTTATAATGACAGTATATTTGGGAGAAAAATGCTATTATTCTTAGACGAAGTTGATGGGATTTCTGGGAGGGAGGATACAGGAGGAATTGATGCTCTTATAAATATGATGAAAGAGCCGATGATACCTGTTATCATGGCCGCAAATGCTCGGAATACAAAGATCAAAGATCTATCAAAGATCTGTAAAGTAATCGAATTGAATTCCATTCCAGCCAGCCTGTCAATGATTTTCCTAGATCATGTTCTAAAGGAGGAGAACAAACAATTAAGCGCAGATGACAAAGTTTCAGTTGTGAAGAATAGTAAAGGAGATATCCGTTCTATTTTGAATAACGCACAATCTAAATTCGCCGGATATAATTCAATTCGTAGCGATAATTTTGCAGTTGATATCGCAGTAGCGATAAATGGTTATTTTTCCATGGAAGAACTTGAGGAAGCTAAGATGTTCTTATCAAATGCAGATGCTGCTTACCTTGATCCGCGCTTTGGTATGTCAACGGAAGAAAGACGTAAAGATATGATAAACGCACTGTTTACTAGCATAGTTTCTTCTCATTTAGATGTAGAAAGCCTTGCAGATGCTTTAGATGTACTTTCGAAGATAGATATGATAATTGGCCGAATAGGCGAAAATAGATCCTGGAGGCTCATGAAGTATCTTGAAGTTATGATTGCATATGGTCTTTTCAGAAGTACTCGCCATAAGGGAATAAAATATAACCAATACGGGATAATCTGGCCTTTAATAGGACCCATTATTGCCCGAGGTAATTATGTAAAAGATCTATTGTCGAATCTGTCAAAGCAGAGTCATGTTACAAAAAGTACTTTTGGGTCAATTTACTTTCCATATCTTCTTCAATTGCTGGTTGATAAAAAAATAGACCTTAAAGAATTATCAAGTATTCAAAACTTTGACGAAAAATCTTATCAAGCATTGGCGAAAGAAATGGATCTAATCAAGAAAAAAAGAGATGATAAGCGAAAATATTACCCTGATGGGCAAGGCCTCTAGTAAAATGCAAAGACAGACGCAA
>DASQYF010000120.1:0-14229 GCA_035639375.1 Nitrososphaeraceae archaeon | reverse complement strand
ATATTTAAGAGTCAAAATCTTTAACTTCAACAGTAATAAAGTCAGTCCAGATATTAATTCCAGTAAATACAAAAACCTGAAAGTGAAGATGAGGTAGATATGTATAACCAGTCATTCCAACCTTGGCTATCTCTTGGCCTTCGCTAACGCGTTGACCTACTTTTACCTTGGAACTACGATAGGCTAAGTGGTCATATCTTGAATATTCCCCATTAGAATGCATAATTACAATAAAATTGGTATAGGTCCAATAAGATGGTTCAGGACCTCCAATATCAGAATCGTCTCTAATAAAGCTGACTATTCCATTGGCTGCAGCAAGGACTGGCGTGTTAACAGGAACTATTAAATCAATTGCATTTCTGAGGTTTCCTACATGTGCGGGTGATGAAGTTCTATCTATACGTTCTAGAAAATCTTTTGGTACAGGCAGAGTATATCTGTTGATAGCGCTTCGCTCCAATTCTTCATCAAGAGTTATCAAACTTTAATAACCATATATAAAGTAGAGGCAGATAATGCATTCTTAGTATTACCGCGGCAAATTCATGGTACATTTGCTCATAAGGCTTAGATTTATCATTAAGACAGTAGGAAGCCAATCCACATTCTATTTCAACTGTCTTTCTCTTATATAGAACGTCCAAGATACAACTGCCATTCAGAAAAATCGCCATATACCACATCATCATACAAGAATAATGATGGTAAGAATCTTATTTTATAAAGAAGCCTACCGCTATTCTCTCTATAGCAAACCACCGAGTGCCTATCCAACAATCTGCCAGTGATAACCATAAATCGTTCTAACCGGTCCTCAAAATTTGTAGAAAACGAGATGTATGAAGCTCACACATTTAAATAAAGAAAATATAAAGAATAAATATAGTAAAATAGTGAGGAGTATGAGCTTAGACGATAATCATGACCCTGAATATAAGGAACCAGGTACGAGTTCTCCAATTAGTAAGCCATCATATGATAATGTTTTCTCGTCTTTTTCTGCCACATCTCAAAATATATCGGACAAAGAAGAGATCTCATTCTCTGGGAACTCCGAAAATTATTGTGTATCGTTTATTGATATGGTAAATTCTACCAACATTACAGCACAAATTTCTCATGCAGAAAATATTAGAAGATATTATTCGATATTTATTAATACAATGGCAACTTTAGCAAGAAACTACGGTGCAAAGGTAATCAAAAATGCTGGAGATAGTCTAACATACTATTTTCCAAAAACAGCAGATTCAACTAACAAGGCTGCTTTCAAAGATGTAATAGAATGTGGTCTTACAATGATCTCAGCAGGAACAGTTCTCAATACTAGAATGTATGAAGAAGGATTGCCATCTATTAATTATAGAATTAGCGCTGACTATGGCAGAATGGAGATTGTCAGATCAGGCATTTCACAAAATGAAGATTTATTTGGTCCTACTATAAACATATGTGCCACAATAAACTCTAAAGCATCACCAAACCAAATGGTCATTGGCGGCGATCTATATCAAATTATAAAGTCTTTTTCTCGTTTTCATCATGATTATCGTTTCAAGTCAGCGGGCGAATATTATATTGGCTTTAAACATCTGTATCCAATATATTCTGTATTAACTAAGAATAGAACTCAAACCCTGTCTTCACATGATCAAATGACTAGACTAAAACCTGTCCAAATACATTCCTCTGCTAGATCATATTCCAATCCGAAGAATCAGAAAAAACATACCCATAACATCATGCTCGTAGATGACGACCCAGATATTCTTTTAACATACAAATCCATATTGGTTGATGAGAGCTGCAATATAGAAACATTTACAGATGCTCAGGAGGCATTAAATCATTTTTCACAAATGAATCCTTCTAACTATGATTTAGTATTATTGGATATTAGAATGCCGGGTCTTAATGGTCTTCAATTGTATTACAAACTAAAAGCAATCAACATGGCAATAAAGATAATGTTTGTCTCTGCACTTGATGCAGCCGATGAATTGATAAGCATAATACCTGGGGTAAAAGTCGACTATGATGTCATCAGAAAACCAGTCAATCGAGAAGACTTTGTTAACAAAATAAGGGCAGTCATCTCAGGTTCTTTAAATTAGACATTTGGATTCAAAATTACGCGGTATTATTATTTTGAAATGACTAGTATTATTATTAACATTATTATTAACATTACATAGAACAATATTTGTTTTATTATTCTATTAGTTCCTGCTGAAGCATCTATATCAAAAATTCAAATATTTTTTAAATGAAATATTCCAATGAATTGCACTATATGCAGAATTATTTCCCTACATGCTCAGAATAAATTAAAAAAGAAAAATTTCAAAACAGATATAATAATACGTATCCTTTAGTTTCTTCTAGTATTCGCTTTGCTAGTTTCCCATATATCTGATACTCATTTAGGATATTCACAATTTAATTTGCAGGAAAGAGAAGAAGACATCTATGAAGTTTTTGAGGAAGCAATTGACAAATCTATATCAGAGCATGCAGATATCGTCATATTAGCAGGCGATATTTTTCATACACCACGACCAAGTGGTTCTTCAATAATAAAGCTGGCAAATGAGCTCAAGAAACTAAAGGAAAAGTCTATTCCTGTCTTTTTTGTCTTAGGAGAGCATGATATCAATAGAATGCAAGATATTCCTGTCCCATATGTTTTTCATAATCTTCGATTGGCAACTAGATTAAAGGAGAATCAACCATTACGGCATAGAAACGCAACTATTTTTGGTTTTGATAAGGAAAGAAAGAGTAATATGCAAAATCTGTTAGAACGATTCCAAATTACACAAAAGCTAGCAGAGCAACAAAAAAAAGATGTCGGAGGACCAAATAATAAAAATATTCTTGTCCTTCATCAGGGCCTTACAGATTTTAACAAATTTGCTGGCGAACTTAATTCTACTGACCTTCCCAAGGCGTTCGACTATTATGCAATGGGTCATTATCATGATCATATCGAAAAGAAATTTGAATATCTTGATGGCTTAATATCATATCCAGGCTCACTGGATTTAACTCCTAGTGAAGGAATTAAGGAAGTTGACAAGGGATTTTGCCTTACAGATACTTCTGGACAAGAAGTAAGAACTAATTGGATAAGATTAGAGAAAAGGAGACCACAATTTTCAGTACAGGTAGACTATGAATTACTTGAACAGGATTTGGCCGATATTGTTAAGAAAACAAAAAATTATGAGAAGAAACCTATAATATTATTGAAAATAGCAGGAAAAGAAATTGATTCAAAAACCATAGCATCGAAGTTGGTAAAATTAAATTCTTCCTGTTTGCATTATATGTGGCAACTATTAGAAGACTATATGACTTCACCGCTATCTTATGATGATAAACCTTTTGATCTCGACAATGAATTACACAAGCTAGCAACAGAGGCATTAAAGTCAGAAAATCTAGCTTCATTTGCTATAAATGAAATATTGCCTTTGGCAGGCCGAGGAGATTCGAAAGCAACATTAGATCTGCTTTGGAAAATCTACAATGACATAAAAGCATATGGAGGAGAATTAAAAGTATAACATGATAAAGGATATCAAGCTACATAATTTCATATCGCATAGAGACACCTCTCTGTCATTAGGCAAGGGAATTACGATTTTTGTAGGACATAATGGCTCAGGTAAATCGAGTATAATAGATGCAATAACTTTCGCTTTGTTCGGAGAGCATACCAGAAAATCCAATAAGAATCTTATACTTAGAGGTGCTTCCTCATCTTTCGTACGCCTAATCTTTTTTGTTAATTCAAGAGAATATAGTGCTTACAGACAGATAGGATCGTTAGGGCAATCAATATCGGCAAAATTAGATCTTGTATCAGACTCGGACAATATTATAAGTAAACCCATCGTAGCAGGAGAAAGGAAACAATTTGGAGAATCTATGAGTGCAGAAGTTGCAAAGATTCTTGGGATAGACTATAAGAAATTGAAAGTAGCGACTATTATCCAGCAAGGAGAACTTAACAGAATAATAGAGTTTCACCCTAAAGATTTCAAAGAACTTCTCAATGGAATGATTGGTATGGATAGATTGGACCTGGCTTATCAAACAATGCATGAAATAATCGACAGCTTCAGAGAAAGACTACGTGATCATAATAATGGATTTGATGACAAACAAATTGAATCAATACGCAATAGCATACAACATAATATTTCTGAGCTCTTTGATTCACAAAGCACTCTAAAGCAATTAGAAACTGAACGGAATAGAATAAATACAAAGTTGCATTCAATTGAAAAAGAAATAGAACGCATTGAACCATTGATACTAAAGGCAAGAGAACTTCAAACAATGGAGAACTCTCTTGTCAAATATCTCACCGAAAAAAAAGATCACCTTTTAGATGACATTGTAAAACTTGATCGATTAATAAAAGAGGCCCATAATTCAATACAAATAATTTCAGGAAAGGAAGAAATCAGAATTAACCTTCAGATGGTAAGATCAGAGGTTGATGACGCGGAGATAAGAATTATAAATATTGAAGGAGAATCTGGGAGACTAAAAGGATTATTAGAATTTGCCAAAAAAATAGAAATTAAAGATGGAAAATGTCCTGTTTGCAATTCAGAGGTTCAAACACTTAACAAGATGTTAGACATGGATCATATCAAAAATGAAGTAAAAAAGAAGAATGAGGAACGCACAAAACTATTAACAGAGAAAATTAATGCAAAAAAAGAAGAATCTTTTTTAGAAGAAAAAGAAAAGCAAATTGCAGCAGCCGAAAAGTTTCTTGCTTCAAATAATATTTGCAACCTTCAAGATATAATAAAGTTAGAGAAGGACCTTTTTCAAAAAAAGAAGGATTTGTCCAAACTTCCCAAGACTATTGTAGGAGTAGAGGAAGATCCCATAATATTCATGATTGACGACTTTTCAAAATCCTTGGCAGAAAATATTATAAAACTTAAATACGAAGTAAAGAACTTGCGAATACAAGATTATATAGATGCAAAGCTGAACCATACTCGCCTTTCTGATGCTTTGCTTGAAACTAATATAAAAATAGGGTTATCTCAAAAATCTATTCAGCAAGCGACAAAATTTATTGATGACTCTAACAAGATCCTTACAGAACTCGAATATGCTGCTAAATACATTGACGTATTACAAAAAATTCGATCAACTGTATTTAATCGTGATGGGTTAGTAGGATTAAGTCTTCGTTCGTGGGCGTTAAAAACGATCTCATCCAAGGCTTCAGAATATGCAACTATGTTTAATATAGGAATTTCAAGAATAGATTTGACAGAGAAAGTCAGAGATGTCGACATTGTATGTTATGGAAGAAATGGTGAAATTGACATGAATTGTCTAAGCGGAGGCGAAAAAGTTGCAGTAGCGCTTGCACTAAGACTTGCAATTGCATATATGATGGGTTCAAATAAACTCGATTTCATAGTTTTAGATGAACCAACAACGCATTTGGATGCAGAAAGACGAAAATCCATGGTAAAAATTATTTCAGAAGCATTCAAGGATGGAAATGGGCCTCTTTCTCAAATTATTATAATCACTCATGATGCAGAAATCTTTGAGGATTCGGAGGTAGATAGAATTTATCGTTTCACAATGAGTATGAATGGTTCGCTTGTATCTACAGAATGATATTTTAATTAAATAAGATCAATTATTCTACTGGCTAACAAATCTCAGTACAATCCATCAATAATCTGAAATGATGGTATTAATGATTGATTTTACTTACTTTCTATTGTTTCTTTATCCTCCTGTCATTTTAGTGAATTTATTATTTCTATTCATAGTAGAAACATAGTCGATATTTGCAAGGGCGATAATTGCTGATTCTCTTACCTCTTCACTATTATCTTTCAATGCTTCGTTGAGTATTTCTCTAGATCCTTCGGATCCAATCACACCTAGTGCAACTGCTGCTTCATGTCTAACAAAGTAACTTGGATCTGATTTAGTAGCATTGGAAAGAGCGGATATAGCACTTGGATAACCCAGTTGGCCCAGAGAAAAGGCTGCTTCATGTCTTACCAATGCATTCTTGTCACTCTCGAGGACTCTGCTAATAGATTCTACTGCATCCATACCGGAGATATCGGCTAATATGCATATAACACGAGTTCTAATAACGCTATCTTCATGACTCAACAAATCCTTGAAATATTGTTCATTTCTATTATCGTATTGTGTTTCCATTTCTGCGAACAATCTGATCCTGACATCAGATTTTGTATATCTTTCATCAATCATATTAATGACTGATGAAAACTTATATCATAAATATTTGCATATTTTGTTGGCAATAGACCTGGAGATAATAGAACTACAACAAGTCAGCAATAAATTGGACAGATGAAAGAAGCATAACCCAAAAGTTCATGTATATATCCTATTTTTTATGGCATTCTTTATAATGTAGCATAGATTTTATATTTGCTAATGCTTTACAAGTTATCCTTTTTTTAACTGCTAAACCCATCACATTATTATAAAGCTGACAAATTACATGGATACTATGCGTTTAAGATACTGGCGATTAGGCATTACGGACGTTTTAGAAGCAAAATACCCTGTTGAAAAGGCTAATCACTGGGAAATCAAATGTATGCAGGGAGAACATCAACACTTTGGCGTTTTCTGGTATAAATTCGGTACGCCTTACGATAAGGAACCTGTTCACGGTATTTGCTTCTATTATAACGAGATCCCACAAAAAACTGTTGAAGATATTATAGAATTATTACATTCGAGATTCGGTGGAAAGATTCTGTATAGACAAGCAAGAGTTTTCTTACAAGGTTCAAAGGAGTTTGCTGATCCAAAATCTGTTGGAACACTTGCAAATGAATTAAGTTTGAAATTCAATTCACCAGTTGAACTCACTATCGAATTTGAAAAAGTAACAAATGAAGAACAGGAAAAAAATAGCTACAATTTGCCCTCAGGTAAGATGCTACCTATAGTAGGACAGGACTAAGTTAGTAAACATAGAAGCATCATCTAACTTTATGAAGGTCAATAATTTTTCAAAGTTAACTGATGCACCATCACCATTATTCATTCTTTTGAAGAATTTATCGTTTAGCTATAGCGCAGCAGTGCTTTCTGGATAAGTGTCTAACATTGACTTTAACTTTGTTATTAAATTTGAAATGCTAACAGGCTTGCTGATAAAATCAATTACGTGAATAGATGGTATCACCTTTCTAAATTCATCCTTATTAATTTCGAAGGCTGTTATAAATGCAATTTTTGTTGAAGATCTCTTCTCTTTTATTCTACGATATAATTCAAACCCGCTCATTTTAGGCATTCTAATATCGGTAAGAATAATATCATAGTAATACTCAGGATGACCTTCAAAGGCCTGCAAAGCTGATTCACCATTAGCGAAAGTATCCACCTTAAAAAGATTATCTGATTCTAAACCTCTTTTTATGATAGATAATATATCCTTCTCATCATCGACAACCATAATTCTGGGAATCAAATTTCGCCGTCGATTCTTATTCATAAAAGTATGGTAGATAATAACTTACGTAAAAATGTTATCTATATGGTTATAGAAAATTTAAGCATTCTAATTGTATATAATAATTATCCATTAAGATATAACAATCGTTATCACATTAATTTTACTTTTTATGGAAGATTTATTTTTCACATAAATTAGAGGCATTTATCTGAAATTTGCTACGATAATAGATACAAGTAGATGATATGAATATACAGCTACTCTTTTAGAGTTGTCATTATAATTAATTCCGTCTTGAAGCATATTATAACTATACAACTATTTCCAATTATACATATATAATAATGCAAAATTGATATAGTTGAGGTAAACTAAAAATACCCGTGTCTGATACAAGTCTGGAAGACTGGATAAATCTTCTTGTTGAAGAAAAAATCAATGATTTTAATGAGTGGAGAATGAAAAATCTTATTACTAGACTAGATATCAGCGGAAAGGATTTATCTAACAAAGATCTTTCCGGAGCATATCTTAATGGCGTTTCTTGTGTAAAAACAAATTTCTCTCACTGCAATTTATCCAAGGTCAATTTTGTGCAAGCGGATCTCAGAGGGGCTAATCTTGAGGAAGCGAATCTTACTGAGGCATTACTAATGTATTCAGAAATGAAAGATTGTAATCTTAGGAAGGCCAACTTGATTCGAACAAATTTAATGTGGGCTAATTTGCAAAACTCTGATCTATCTGGATGCAAAATGTCCAAAACAGTGTTAGTTGAGGCAGATATGAAGAATGCAAAAATTATTGATGTTGATAAAAATGGGGCTTATCTAAAATATGCTAAACTTCAGGAAACTGCGTGGCAAATTGAGTAATAATAAAGATTCCCTCTAATTGTTAGCATATACTCTAGGAATATCCTAGGAATGTATACCAAATATCTCAATAGTACCAATATAACGATCGATTCTTGTAGGCTGCACTTGAATAATACCATTAAACTAGATCAATCAAAGTCTATAGGATGAATAGTAATAAGATGACAAAATTATTAAAACACAAAATTATTTTACAAGCAAAGTATTATTATCATTATCTTCTTTTCTAAAAGATAGGAATATTAACTCAATCACAAGACAAGATAATCATACATTCTACTTTGTACATAATGTATTTGTATGTATTAGTAACGGGGTAATATAGATACACAAGAAAATTGTCATCTCAGCAAATAAATAAACTCAAAATAGTCCTTTTACTTATCTTATCATATATTGTTGTTGAAGTCATTAGCGGTTTATTGACTGGCAGTCTAGCTTTGATTGCTGATGCTGGGCATATGCTTGCTGATGCAGGAGGTCTTACTTTGGCTCTTTTTGCCATAAATTTTTCTAGTAAGCCTGCGACTCCACAGCGAACTTATGGCTTTTATAGAATAGAAATACTTGCAGCATTGGCAAATAGTGCTGTATTGATCTTGGTCTCTGTATATATTATTTATGATGCATACGAACGTATAATTGAGCCTCCTCAGATAAAAGGGACTGCGTTAATAATAGTAGGTACCATTGGTTTGGTAGTGAATTTGGTCGGAATGTATATCCTAAAAGGTCATGCTAATGAGAATCTGAATATAGAAGGCGCATATTTGGAAGTTCTTAAAGATACTTTGGGTTCTGTTGGTGTTGTTGTAGTTGGTGTGATAACATCGATTAGTGAATTTTATCTGGTAGACCCAATTATCAGTATTGGCTTGGCATTTTACATACTCCCCAGGATATGGTCACTAATGAAAAAATCGATCAATATCTTAATGGAGGGAGTTCCTATCAATATATCTTATGAAGAGGTAAAGAAAGCCATATTGCAGATAAAAGGCGTAACAGGTGTATTTGACATACATATATGGACCATAACATCCGGGATGGATGCAATTACAGCACATGTAGTAGTAAGTGATCCTAGCAAATCACAAATAATTCTTAAGGAAATATCTTCTATTCTAGAAAATAGGTTCAAAATTACACACACAACAATTCAAATAGAAACCTACCATACTTAATGCAGACCTTGAATAGAAGGAAGCTAAGAGTGTAGCGTCAAAGTGGCTCTATGATTATTTATATTATCAATCAACAATAAATAGTGTTATCAATTGAATAAGATCCTTCAAGTAAATAATGTGAAAAAGTATTTTCCTGCCAATATAGCTCTTCCTCACGTTTTCCATTCAAGATTCAGGCATTATATCAAAGCAGTAGATGATGTAAGTCTCACAATTGAAAAAGGAAAAGTGTTTGTTCTCGGAGGTGGCTCTGGATCTGGAAAGACTACTTTGGCAAGATTAATTTTGCGCGCAATTGATCCAGATAGTGGATCGATATTATTTGACGGGGAAGATATTACTACAACCAATGGCAAGAAATTAAAAAAGTTCCGCATAAATACACAGATGATACATCAAGATCCTTATACCTCTATTAATCCTCGTATGAAAATAATGGATATCATAATGGAGCCATTAAATATTTACAATAAACAAGATTCAAAACAACAACACATTGAAAAAGTATTGAAATCATTAGAGGAGGTACGTTTGGAGCCTGCTATAGATATTGCTGAGAAATTCCCACATATGCTTTCAGGAGGTCAACGACAAAGAGTGTCTATGGCAAGAGCACTTGTTCTAAAGCCAAAATTAATTGTAGCCGATGAACCTGTCTCTATGCTAGATGTTTCTATCAGAGCTGAAATATTAGAACTTATGAAAAATTTAAAAGATAGATTTCAAATTTCCTATCTCTATATTACTCATGATCTATCTACTGCTAGATACATAGGAGATAATATTGCAATAATGCTTAATGGTAAAATAGTGGAGACAGGTCCTATAGAACAGGTTGTCTTAAATCCCCTTCATCCGTACACACAGGCGTTAATTGATGCGGTTTCTGAACCCAATCCTGACAATAATTTGCAAAACCAAAAACACATTCGCATTAGAGATGCAGAAGGGACAGTTCTCCCTGAAAGCGGTTGTAAATTTTTTTATCAGTGTCCATATTCAATGAATAAGTGTAAAAACGAACCGAAGTTATCAGAAGAGAAAAAAGACCACTATGTGTCTTGTTTTATTTACCCTCAACAGATTTGATCTCTGCGACCGACAGTTGATTTGGATGTCTATATTTTACAACCTGTGAAATACCGTTTTTAGAATACACACCGTAGATCAGATTTACTTTGGTTATAGTAGAATCTTTCAAAGTAACCATTACAATTTGGTTATCTTTTGAGCGCTCAAGCAGAACCTGAGATAACCTTTCAGTATTTTCAGCATCAAGGTGAGCATCAACCTCATCCATCAGATAGAAGGGAGACGGTTTGAGTGATTGAATTGCCAGTAGGAAAATTGTCGCGGCCATGGTTTTTTCTCCTCCTGACAATGCAGTTGATTCACGACCTATTTTGCCTGGAAATTGTACCATTAGCATTATCCCGCTCGAAAATACATCTTCGACATTCTCTATCTCCAACCATGCTATTCCACCTGTTACTTTTGAGAAAGTCTTCCTTATGTCGTTATCAACTCTATTAAATGCGTCCATGAAGAGGTTTTCCTTTTCTTTGACAATTTCCTCTATAAAAAGAACAATAGAATTGCGTTCCATTTCTAGATGGTTCTTTCTATTAGACATTCCTCGATAACCTTCAATGACTTGGACATAACTTTCATCTGCACGTAAGTTAATTCTAGCTTTTATTGCTTCATATTCATGTGTGAGTTCTTTAATAACTGTATCAACATCAAATGTTTCCAACAAGCTCTTGTATCCTAACCAATGCAGATCATTAGTCAAGCGCGACTCTTGCTCAGTTTGATCTGCAATGTCCTTTCGAAGTAATGCATTATCCTTTTCTATAGTATTATACTCTTTAGTGAGTTTTCTTTCATTTTCGCTTTGCAGTTTCAATTTTTTTTCATATTCTTGTATTATACTATATGAGTCGCCAGAAGAGTCTATTATCTGCTGCTCATAGTCTCTAAGAGACTTAAGCTCTAATTCAATTGATTTTAATTTTATTTCTAACTCTTTTGCCTGAGCAATTCTCTGGCTAAGTTCTGATATTAATCTGTCCTTCTCATCTTCCATTCCCTTCATTCGTTCTAAACTTATTTCGATTTTGCTATTCATACTTGCTGACAATGTCATTAATTGACGCAATTCAACATCTACTTCTTCTATGGATTTGAGGAGTAGATTTCTTTTTAAATTTAATCTAGTCAAGTCATTTGTAATGATGGAATCATCTATAGTATCTATTCTTTCTAAAATCCTCCTTAAAAAAGGTGTTAGAATTGAAAGACGGCGCAATATTTTGTTTACATCAATTGCTAGAGTGCTTTTTTCTGTTTGAAATAACATATTATAAGAGATAAGCTGTTGTTGTCTTTTCTGTAGTTGTTCTATCATAATAGTATGAGAGGAAATTTGATGATTTAAATCGATAATTCTTGCTTCAATTTTTATTTTCTCAGATTCTGAAGAATCAAGATTGGAGATGATTTCCTGTAGATCGTGTCTCTTAGTCTCAATTGTATTTCTTAATGTCTCGAGAGAACCCCTTAAAGTATCAATACTTGCGCTAAGAAGAATCGCCTTTGTCAGATCTGAAATTTTGGATCCGAAATCCAGTAACATACAAGTCCCTTTAGGTTCAAAAAGCTCGCCATCAACTGATACCGCCCTGTATCCTTGTTTTGACAGAATATATGCCGCTGTGGGACCTTTAACAAGAAAGGTATTGCCAAATATAAAATTGCTTAGTTCTTTATTATCAGAATATACAAAATCGGCTAAATTACCAATAATACTAACATCTTCATAAGGAAGCTTGTATGATTTGACGCATTTTACCATATCTAAGGGAATAATCTTAAGACGAGGCAATTTTTTTATCTTTGCATATTCTGCAATTGAAATCATTGATTTTACATTATCGACTACAAATGCCTTCATCCATTCTGAACCGGCCGCAAAAATTGACTTTTCATATTTTTTGTCCCACGTTATTATATGATGAACCAGTCCTTTGATTCCAAATTTTTCTGAATCTTTCATTAATTCTGCAATAGCAAAGTCTTCATTCCTAGCATTCTCTGCAATACTATACTTTGCTTCATATTTTGTCGTGATACTGTCTGCTCTACTTAAAAGAACTGATGAATTTCTTAGCTCATTTTCAAAGTCTCTTTTTAAAGTTTTTAAATTTTCAATTGTTCTAACTTCAGCTTTCAATTTTGTGGTTTGTAATTTCAAGATTTCACAGAGATCTACCAATAGCGTCTTGCTATTATCTAGTTCATTTTTTAAATCAACGGCATCTAATTGATTAGTTTTTAATTTCTCCTCATTAGCTTTAACTTTTTCTTCAAACCTTGCAAATGAGATATCAAGGTCATTTTTGATTTGAGAAAGTCTATTATATCGATATTCTAATTTATCCCTGACTTTCGCATAAAACGTAATTCTATTGGTGAGTTTATCTATTTCACGATCGATATCTTCCAACTCTGCCTTTAAAGTTATAATCTTAGATGATTTGTAATTCATGATAGTCTTATTTTGATCAGCCTCATAGTGAAAGTCATCTAACTGCTTGTTCATGTTTTGTTTTTCGAAGTTGATTGAAGTAATTTGCTTTTCAATTTGAAGGCAACGCTGTTCAGACTCCTTTATCATTGCTTTCGTTCTTTCAGATTCATATACTATGTTTGCAATTTTACCACCAATCTGTGCTTTAGATTTATTAACAACGTCTGTCTCTTGGATAAATTTCATCTTTTCTGAATCAATTTTCTGAATTTGTGATTGAATTTCTTCGATCTGTTTTGACAATTCTATAACTTTTAAACTATTAGATTCTAGAAGTCCTTTCTGCAATTCCAATTTATTTCTAACGGAGAGTATTGCATTCGAAACTTGAATCGCTTTGAATCTTTTAAGTTCAGATTCTAGTTGTTCATATCTTAACTGGTCATTTCTCTCTATCTCTAATTCATCAATTCGTCTCCGAATTTCTCCCATTCTTGCAAGCGCAACTTCAAGTCGTCTATCAGACTCTTCCAACTGCTTTAATGCCTCTGTTTTCTTTTCATCAAAATATGAGAGTCCAACAATGTCTTCAATAATCTTCCTTCGCTCCTCTACATTTAGTTCAGAGATACGGGTTATCATTCCCTGCTGAACAATATTGATCTTGTTTGGAGCAGCCATTACTACTTCTAGTAACTCCAAAATAGTGGTTTTAGACACCTTTTTGCCGTTAAGATGGTATTGACTGTCTCCTGTTTGGCCTTCCATTTCTCTTGTTAAGCTTACAAAATCAGAATCTATAGGAATACCTCTATCCATGTTGTCAAAAGTTAAACTTACTCTAATGAGTCGGTGTGAGCTATTTTGACTATCATGAAATAAAGATTGAAGTTTATCGACGCGTAATGCTTTAGGACTGTTTTCTCCTATTGCAAACAATATAGCATCTAAAATGTTGCTTTTTCCTGAGCCATTAGGTCCTGTAACGGCTACAAGTCCTTTTTCAAAGCTAATTAATGTATTCCTGAAACCAAATGACTTAAAGCCGTAAATTTCGAGTTTTTTAATGTGAACCAATGATCAATTGCTAATGAGAGTTTTAACGTTACTATTATGTGTTAT
>DASQYF010000119.1:0-6517 GCA_035639375.1 Nitrososphaeraceae archaeon | reverse complement strand
CAAAAGACATTGCAGTTCTCCATTTTTTAATAATACTTCTGCAATTCTATTTCGCTTATTGTCTTTTACAATAACACGATTTTGATCTATAGCAATTTTTTCCATGAATGGAGCATGTTTGGCAAATGCTTCATATTTTATTATCATTTCCTCCATCATGCTTGTAAGATAACCTGAAAAACTTGTAATACCCTTTAATTCTAACTCTTTTTTGCTTCTGACATAGACGTCAAAGAATTTTTTATAAACGTTTTCACTAACTGTAATGGATTTGAACCCAGCCTTCGGCATAGTCTAAGTACGGTAATGGACGGAATAATATAAGACTTATCCTATTACTCTAAGCGATACTATAGTCATGACATAATATTAAAACGATAGATGTCCGAATTAGATTGGAAGTCACTTAACATGGTAATTCATCATAGACAAACATAGTAGAATTTATCGATAGTTTATATCCATTTATTAGCAACTATCCTGACTTAATATACAATATAGACAATTATCTATTTGATTAGCAGGTGTATTATAATTCTTGTAATCCTATTGAGATTCTGTTTGGCATAATATGAGTAAAATATCTATTAAAATATATATAATACACTCTAGTTAATATCGAACTTGCCTATAAGGGTAGAAAGTAATTAGTAAATCTATTTAGTTAAAAGTAAGATTAAAGACTCGAAATGAGGGTAGATAGTAAGATACGTATAGAAGATTTAGCTTAGATTTCTCTATATTTATCGTGATTAAGTTTAATATTTTCTATTATTAGGCGTATTAATAGAATTCTCTAATTTCTAGAAAAACTATGGATAATAAAAGAGTCATTGATGTTGTTCTAATGGAACCCGCGGAACAACAAATACCATCAAAAAGTAAATCAAACGAGTTAAATGATGTATCCTATTGTGATCAGTGTAATAACGACGCGGTTATTTTCGATATGGTTTCTAGCGAATATGTATGCAGTGCTTGTGGTTGTGTTGCAAATGCTGAAATTTTTACAACTGAGCATAACAGCGGCTATTCTTCTCAATCTACATATAGTGACAGATCAAGGACAGGTATGCCAGAGTCTCTTGCGATTCATCATAAGGGTTTATCTACATTAATTGGAATAGGAGATACTGACGCAAGAGGCAAGGCTCTCGAGCCTTCTCAAAGAATGAAAATACAAAGACTAAGAACGTGGAACAACAGATCACAACTTAATGATTCGATTTCCAGAAATTTGGAAAAGGCTTTAAAGTTTCTCAATAACTTTGGAGATAAGCTGTATCTCAGTCAGGCAGTTATGGAAAGTGCCGCATATATATATCGAAAAGCTGCAGTAAAAAAACTTGCAAAGGGTAGATCAACTCTTGGCTTAGTCGGAGCTGCACTTTATGCTGCCTGCAGAGAGACAGCAACGCCGAAAACAATATCAGATGTAGCAGCGGTCTGTAACTTATCCAGCAAAGATGTGATGTCGCACTACAAGTTGATCCTAAGGGAGCTCTCTTTACAAATGCCTGTGCTTCATGGGCCTGACTATGTTACCCTTATCGCGAATAGGTTAGATTTAAGTGAAAAAACAAAACGCGAAGCTTTGAAAATTTATTCCAGCGTTCAGCAAAATAGGATTTCAATAGGAAAAAATCCAAGGGCACTTGCAGGTGCGGTGATTTATATAGCTTCACACAATTGCAATGAATTTTTGAGACAGGTCGAGATATGTCAGGTAGCAGATATATCAACTGTCTCGTTGAGAAAGCGTTGCAAGGAAATAAAAGGAACTCTTGAAATCTGATTTATGTAGTTTTTAGGATATAACGCGTTAAATCTCTGCCGTTGCAAATTGATTGCCATTGACTGGCCGTGACATACAAATAAGCTGCTTCAAAATTTGGATATGCCTCTTTGCAGGAGAATATAGTCACGATCATGCCATCATGGTCGAGCTTGTAACCCTTACAAGGCTCGTGTCCTCTTACTATCATTTTAGTCTTGGTTAATCTCAACCAATTTTTAGAAACATCAATCCCAAAGTGTCTTCCAATACCTCTTCTAGAAAGCTCCCATTCTTGGTCATTTTGGATGTGCTGTCGAGGATCATTCCATAAAATTTCTTCCATCCACCTATTACGAATATTTTCATGTGCCGTAGCAATGGAATTTTTAAAATCTGTGGTCCCTTCCATGAATCGTGTAGGAAGTCCACCGTGCACAATCAATACCTGATTCTGTATCAAAGTTGAGAGGATCAAGAGACGAAAAAATGGTAGTATTTTGTGAATATAGATTCGTTTTCCATTGGCTCCATATCTTTCTACAAGTTTTGACGGTAAATCATGTGAACAAAATGGAAATTCACTAGGCGCTTCATGATTTCCGCGCATAAGTATGATAGAATAAGGATATTTTTGTTTTATGAAGCAAATCGTATACAACACTCCAATTGATTGACTCCCTCTATCTACATAGTCACCCATAAATATCATTTTGTTCCTTGAGTCAGCAAGAAACCTTTCATAATCTATATTTTTCAGAATATGGAATAAGGAGTTTAAATCACCGTGGATGTCGCCAATAATTACAACGTTTTGCGGAGTATTCAATTCTGCAAACCCAGCTGTAATAGATCCTCCTGGCATGATACTGCATTGTCTTTCCTTATCCATGATATTGACAGCAGCATCGATAATTGCAACAAAATTTGCAGAATTTGCCGTAATTGAAGATCGATATAGATTATCCAAGTACATTACTAGAATTTAGAGTGTTAATAATTTTTACCAATTATTATAAAATATAGAATTAGATACTAGTTATAGAATCAGGAATTTGCAACTCTGTATCGTGTACATTTTGCATATAATTGACAACTTGGATGAAATGAGGCCATATAGAGATTTTTGTATCTTAGAAATGTAGAAATGTTCTATGTTCTTTTTGGATTAAAAAGTATGTTTAGCATTAAAAGCAATGGATCGAGAAATACTTCGGTTATAATTGCCACTGGATACAACCGGCTGGAGTAATAGAGGTTGGTTAGAGATAATCGAATTTATTCTTTCAATGTGTGAGAATGGTGCTAGGAAAACTCATGTTATGTACCGATGCAATCTGAATTCTAAACAAATCAACGAATACCTAAACTTTCTTCTCGATTGCGGAATGCTAGAGAAGATTCAAGAACGACCAAATTCAAAACGTTCTATTTATAGGACTAGCGACGTAGGAAAGAATTTTATAATTAGATATAAACAACTTTTAGAACTGTTTGGTAAGGTCTCCTCGAGATAAACTTAGATGCCTTAAAAGTATTATTTGTAGAAAATCTGTTCTTTATCATGTCACTGCCAGAAAAATAATAGAGCAATACAGTTGGCAATGAATTTAATAAAACCTCCTTATAGAGTAGGATTGTAAAAAGGAGTAATACTAAAAGCCTTTTAACTTATTGAATGTTTAATTGGAACAATTTTACAATAATCAAGATCATGACCACTGAATAAAATTTTCTTTATTCTTTGCCAAGTGAGGTAGCACTTTCTTATCAATAATCAATTTGGCATCTGAATCTGCGTCAAACGATAAAAGTAGATAGAACCTCTTACCTTCACTTCCACTAAATATTATAGGAACAGTTGCACGTATCAACTTTTCGTATTTCCCTATTGAATATTCTAGCCTACCTATCTTTGATTCAAAATCTTCACGTGTAGCAGCCCGAAGAACAGCTTGTATAGAATATTGCGAAGTTTCTTCTCTTGTCATTAAAGGAACCAAGCCCTCTCTATATTGTGTCGCAATAAGACTTCCAAGCTGATTTGCTATGCCTGCGAATCTGATTGATGGATTACAGGCCAGTATTTCCCTACAATAACTTTCCAAATAATCGTTTGGCATTGTTTAGATGTTCATCATAAATATTTATAGATTGGTAAGTCCTAGAAGAAAAATTAGATAATATTGTGGATATGTAGTTTAAGTTCTATAACTCTAATAAAATTCAAATTGAATAAATGTTACTACATATCAGTTTAGGATTTCTCTGGAAAAAGTATGATATAGAAGAAATGAATTGGATTGAGCATTAATTTAATTCTCTTTAATCTCTCTTCTTTCCTACAGTCAGTATAAAAGTATGTCTTTAGGTATCAGTATTCTTTCTGCTCCCTTGATGCTTGCTTTCATTTCTTTATTCATCTTCTACCTTATCCATATATTCGATATTATGATATTATATAAGAAGAAAGCAGAGACTAATAAGTAGATTGCCAATATTATATAATATTATATTATAAAGAGATTTGGAATAAAAACCCATTATTATTGTTGTTGGCAGCCGTAGTGCCCTTATATTGTGACATTCTTTAACCTTATCTTGTGAATTTAGCTTTTAAGTTAGAAATTATACTATGTGCGAACGCGAGCCTTTGGCGGGAATTAGGAAGACCTTTGCTTGTCATTGCGTGTAATTTAGTCTTTTCTAATTCTGGTATCAGCTCCGAATTCCGGCCAAAAGTTTTGTTCTTTAAAAAATACTGAAATACACAGAAACAAGAGATCTAGTTGTGATAGTATATCAAGAATCATTAGCAATTTGCTTTAGATTATAGATATGCTCATTTACTAACAATATTTTTGAGTAGTTTGTGTCCTCCTGTTTGTTTGGTAAAGCCTACGCAAAGGCTAAATAAAAGAGTATTGTAACGAGAATATATTGATGAGAATCTAGATGCTCAAACCCAAATATATTAATGAATAATTCATTGCTGGAGTCTTTATTTATTAATACATAATTTGCTATCTTCTATAGCATGTTTCCTAATCTAATTATATTGGTGTATTTATATTATCTCCAATTGGTTCATCTATTCTAACTCTAAAATTACCATCGATCGCATTAGTAATATTTTTTTCTGTTTTAAGAATATTTTCTTCGTATAAATCAATTCCTGTGAAGTTTCTTTGAAGATATGCGCAGACTATACCGGTTGTGCCTCTCCCTGCAAAAGGATCAAGCACCCAGTCTCCTTTCATAGTAGTAAATTTAATAATCTTGGCAACTAAACTTTCAGGAAATATTGCAAAATGCTCATTTCCGTAATGTGCTTTAGTCGAAATTTCCCAAACATTTCCGGGGTTTTTACCACTTGAATTACAAACTGCAAATATTGGATAATGTTTGTGATCCCCTATTCTTCTGCGCGTAGCATGACGTTTAAATTTTCTAAAACATGTAGGACAAAACTTTTCTGCATCATAGCCAAAGGCCCTAGATATTTCGCTTGTTGTAGGAAGTTCTTCAAATGGAGTATTAGGTCTTGCATTATGGATAATCTCTAAGATCTTGGCTATTCTCTCTGTATCTCGCTTTAATGGCTCGTGTTGTATTAAATATGAAGGCGGAATTTTGTTTCTACCTTCTCTTACCTCATTACCTCCTACTCTTATACCATCCATGTTTGTAAAGCATTTATACTTCTTTGACAAAAATAGTACTATTTCATACGCTTGCGATAGGTTTTCCTTTGAACTACTTGAAATATTATTTTTCTTATACCAGACAATGTCCTCTTTAAAAATATAACCTTTTTCAACTAACTTCAAGGCAAGTCTATGAGGTATCATGAGTTTTCGATAGTTTCGCCTTGTATCACCTATTACTATCCAAAGACTGCCATCCTGAGTTAATAGATCTTTACATTTAATAAAAATATTAAACAATCTTTCAATGAACATTTCTTCGGTTTTTTCTTGGCCTATTTCATTGGGATCTTGTCCGTAATGCCTATGTCCGTAATAGGGTGGAGAAGTAACTATGAGCCTATATTTTCCTTTTTCATTAGGATTCCCAGCCAAATCATTTAGAACACAATATGAATCACCCTGAAGCATCTTATAGGAGATCATATTTTCAATATACCTTCAATAATTCTATGCTTAAAACAATTTATCTTATTGTTATTTATTTTCTTAATCAATTGACGTTTATTCTCATATAACAAGCAAGCAAGCAAAAGAATAAAGACAAACTGAAAAATTATCATTTGTATGGGACAGAGCTACATTAGCTATTTATTTTTCACTTTACTACCATTACAGGACATGTTGCATAGGTAACTACTCCTGATGCGACACTTCCAAGGAGCATCTTTTTAAAGCCTGATCTTCCTCTTGTTCCTATTATTATTAAATCAGCGTCGTGAGATTCTGCATACTCAACTATTGCTGCCTCGATAGACATTTGACTGTCAACAATTTCCGTTTTTAATTGTACAGAGTTTTGTTTTGCAATATGGATAAGCTTATCAAACCATTCTTTAGCTTCAAGCATCTCTTCTCTTTCTTTTGGATGGTTTAATTCATCTTGAGGGGTTACCAGGCCATATGAAGACAATGGAATGTGTATAATAGTCAATGCTATTAATTGGGCGCCATCTTTTTTTGTCATTTCTATTGCATAATCTGCTGCATCCATTGATGCTTGTGAACCATCTATTGCAACCAGGATGTTTGAAAA
>DASQYF010000118.1:0-5637 GCA_035639375.1 Nitrososphaeraceae archaeon | reverse complement strand
CCAGGCCATTTTTCTATTTTCCATCCAAATAGATCAGTATAGAATTTCCTTGATCTTTCAACATCGTCTGCAGGTATTTCAAAATGAACTATTGTTGGCATATTGTTGTTGTAAAATTGAGTACTTTAAAAATAACAAAGGCGGTAGTTCGTAGACAGCTTTGTTAAACAAGTCTTTACTTTCTTTCTTGAATAATATTATAATAAGTAAATGAGTAATCACTTTCATAATCCTCTATATTATACAGCAGTAGTAATCATATCCATTCAATTCATTACACAGTATCGCTACTAAATAATCACTTATGATCTCAGGTAAAGAAGATGTATGTGTGTGTCTCATTTATAAATAATAGGAGATAATCATGAAGAAAAGAGTAAGAGGAAGGATTGTTGACAAGAAACAAAAAATAGAAGATCTTTAGATGACAGGAGCCTATTATATTACAATATATATACTCAATTTCGCTGTTTAATACTCAATTTTATTTATCTTACACATATAAAATACATATACAGTCATGTTATTGAATAAAAATGCCCAACCATCAAAAATAGAAGCCAAAGCGGCAGTTTGCATAATAAGCGGAGGTCTTGATTCTGTCTGTACTGCAGCTTATTTAAGCAAAGAAAAAGGTTATGATTTATACATGCTCACCTATATTTATGGGCAACGAGCAAAGAAAGAAGTTCAACAGGCTAGAAAGTTCTCAAAAGTTTTGAAGGCGAAGGATTATCGTATCATTGATATTTCATTCATGAAAAACCTCTACGGTAGAACAAATGCTCTGACAGACAGCAAACAGCGTTTATCTAAAAATTTTGATTACAGTATTGTTGTGCCTGTCAGAAATGCAATTTTCATTACGATTGCAACCGCATGGGCTATGAGCATAAAAGCGAATCTAGTAGCATATGGTGCGCATAGTGGCGACATTCATTATCCTGATTGCCGCCCAGAATTTATAAAATCTATTACTAGAACACTCAATATGGCAGAAATAGATGGCATTATATCAGGTATGAGGAAGAAAATTACTGTCTGGTCTCCCGCAATGGACGGAATGGACAAATCTAAATTATTGAGTATTGGATACAAAATTATAGGTGATAAAATTTTCGAAACATGGAGTTGCTATTCTAACGGCGTAAAAAGCAGTAGGACAAATATTTTGCACTGTGGAAAATGCGAATCGTGTATAAATAGGAAGATTGCAATTAGGAAGGCAGGTATCGAGGATAAAACGCATTATGCAAAAAGTCACTAACAGAATACAACTAAGCGAAATATTCACCAGTATTGAAGGCGAGGGCATCTTTTTTGGTACAAAAACAATGTTTGTAAGGATGGCTGGCTGTCATCTGAAATGTTACTGGTGTGATACCGGCTATGCGTTGCCCTTGGATAGCGGAACTGACTATACTATTGATGAGGCAAAGAGACTGATTAAAGAAAACTTACAACCATGCACTTACAAGGTTAATTTCACTGGAGGCGAGCCGCTAATACAATATGAGGCTGTTATTGAACTTGCGAAGTTTGTCAAAGAAGAGCATGGACTTAGGACATACTTAGAATCTGCATGTTTTGATTCTAATAGATATGTAAAGGTTCTGCCATTTGTAGATATTTGCAAAATAGAGTTCAAAATGAGCGATTCACAAGTAATCGATGTCAGATATTATGATAGCCTCTTACGCAACGAATTTGAATGTCTTGAAGCTGCCATTATGAACCACAAAATTACATATATTAAAATTGTAATATCGAACTTAACGGACCTTTATGAGTTTAAAGGTTTGGTACAAAACATCTTTAACCATGTGAAAATTGCAAATATAACAGGATTTATAATACAGCCAAGCTATGGAATAAATGAGCCAACAGTAGAGAAGCTTTTTGAGTTTTATGACACAGTTTATCCAATATATCGAGACGTTAGAATCATACCACAATTACATAAGTTAATAGGAGTCAGATAAAAGAAAAAATGCATCAGCATAAAAAGAAGGAAAAAGATACTATAAACAAGAAAAAGATTGAAAAATTGTTAAGACAACTTTTGATAGAGTTAGGAGAAAATCCAGACCGCGAGGGTTTGATCGATACACCTAGACGCATGGCTGCTATGTATGAGGAAATCTTTGCAGGATATAGGATGAACGCTGAGCTTGACGTGAGTTTTGGTGAAGAAACTGACGCAATTATTGCTAAAGATATCCAATTTTACAGCATGTGTGAACACCATATGCTTCCATTTTATGGAAAAATACACATAGCATATGTTCCATCTGGCAGAGTATTTGGGATATCAAAGTTAGCCCGTCTAGTTGAAAAATTCTCTCGCAGAATGCAGATTCAAGAGAGATTGACAAAAGAAGTAACTGAAGAAATAATGAAAATGGGAGTAAAAGGAGTATTAGTTGTAGCAGAATGTGAACATCTTTGCATGAAAATGCGTGGTGTCAGAAATAGCAGCTTAATTATGACAATAGCTCATCGCGGTATTATGGATCAGAAAGAACTCAGAGAACATATCATTGCCCTTATACATACTTCCAAATCAGATATGCGAGCCATTTAGAAAAAGCAGATAGGATAACCTGATGCGTATTATTGTAATATTTAATTAGATTAACAAGATAGATGATGATTATTATTTGCTTTATTGATAGTATCGATGACAAGGCTTATAATAAAGAAAATTTCCTATAGGTAAGAAGAATGGCAAGTACAATCTTCAGAGTACAGTCACACAAATTTAGCCAGGACAATATTCAGACGACTCTGGTATGCTCAAAATGCGATGAAGTCTTCTCAAAAGAATTTCCTATAGATCTAGAGGGACAAACAATCGAATTCAAGTGTCCTGTCTGTGGAGCACTTGGTGAAGCAGATCTTCCATATAAAAGTGCAGAAGAAAGAGAAGAATTTGAAGAAGACTTTGAAGAAGTAGAGGAAGAAGAAGGCGGAGAAGAGTTTGAAGAAGAGTATTAGGTTAGTTGTAGAAATAAACACACACTGTAATTCTTCATTTATCCTTAGCGCCTAATTTTCCTAATTGGGCTAATAGTGCTGATAATTGAATTTCGGCATGTGCGCCAACTACAAGTCTATAGTCATATTCTGCCATTAACGCAGCAAATTCATCTGGCCTGTCTAATTTCATATCATAAGCTTCTTGATTAGCAAATTTGAGAAAATCGCTTTCGGACATTCCATACACTTGTATTAACTCAAGCAATTTAACTCTGGCATCTTTGAATTTACCAGAGAGAGCCAGCTTAATAATTTCTCCAACTTTGAACTTTCCTGAAATTCCTATTGATGCGACAACATTAGGCAGTGAAACAGAGCCCATCCCTGCAGCTGCTTGTAGAATGTTGATAGAATGGCGGAGATCTCCAGAAGTAGCCTCGTATATTTGTGCAAGAGCTTTATCGTCATATTTTACTCCTTCTTTTTGACAGATAGATTTCAAGTGATCTACAATATCTTCATTTGCTAACCTTGTAAAGCGAAAAACTACACATCGACTCTGAATCGGCTCGATAATCTGTGATAAGTAATTACAGATAATTATAAAGCGCGTTGTTCTAGAGCTATCTTCAATTATTCTTCTTAATGCAGTTTGGGCTTCTGATGTCATTTCATCGGCTTCATCAAGAATTATTATTCTGAATGGTCTGTTGTCTTCTTTATTGCTAGTCGTGAGTTTCATTACAGCTGCAAATTCTTTTACTCTTTCACGAACCATCTTGATTCCTCTTTCATCAGAAGCATTTAGTTCTAGGGTATCTCTTAGCCATTCCTCTCCAAGTAACCCCCTTGCAACACACAAAGCAGTAGTAGTCTTACCCACTCCAGCAGGTCCTGCAAATAGTAAATGTGGAATTTCTTCCGGATTCTTAATAAGATTCTTTAATCCACGGATAATTTCTTTTTGATCTATGACCTCATCCAATTTCTCTGGACGATATTTTTCGACCCACATTAAATTTGAGAAATTTTTGTTCATTGTTGACATATCTGTCCCTGAAAATTCGATGCTCTTTACAGCATTAATAACTTACCTAAAATTTCCCATTTAGCTTAGAGCTTAATAAAAATTACCCTTACAAAAGATATAACTAATTGGAACATCTAACTTGTATATATACAATGAATGCAACTACCTCCTCGTCTTTATTAGGAAAGATAGAAACCATTCAGGGCGCTTATCAGATAGAATATCTTATGGAAGATGTCCGTGTAACATTTAAGCATGACGTAAAGGCATCAGTAGATGGAGTTACAATTGATGCAAAGGAAGGCGAGATTTCTTCTCTTCGTCGATGGGTCGCAAAAATTTTATTTGAACAAGGCAATATTGAAATCCAAGATAGCGACATTTCAGCCTATCTCTCAAGAGCTTTGAACCGTGAGAGGATAGCAAAACCGCATGATCTCTCTGGTCTAGATCCCGACTTTTACATTAGAGTTAACGATTACCTTGAAGGATTAAGAGAAAGGGAAAGGGAAAACATTATAGTTTCACTGAATTCATTCCTTGCCTCGCGTCTTGAAAAGATTGTTAAATTAGCCGCTGCATCACCTCTTTCACCGGAACTAGAAGAAAAACTGTCAGTTGAAGAAAAGGAACTTTATATTCTAATTCACAATTCTGCTTCAGAGTTCAAAGAAAGGGCGTTAAAAAAATTTGACTGAACAGCAGACCACCGCAGCATTAGCAAATGATTTGGAACAATTTCTACGAGCATTTAAGGATAGAGAAGGGAACTACAAGTATTTTGATAGAATCAATCATATGATGGCCTCTAATTTTATTTCACTAGTAGTAGATTATATCGACTTTGATACATTTAATCCTGGCCTTGCTAAACAAATTACACACAATCCAGATGATATGCTTGACGCATTTAATGAGGCAATATTGTCAATTTTAAGTGAAATTCATCCAGATTATGCACAGGAAATTAGAGATAAGATCAAAGTCAGAATAGGAAACTATACTGTACAAAAGGGATTGCGTGATATTAATGCTGATGTAATCGACAAATTGATTGGAGTTTCAGGAATGGTGGTCAGATCATCTGAAGTTAAACCGCTTGCTAAGAAAATCGGATATCGTTGTCTCAATTGCAATACCATTAATGAAGCACAGTTAAAAGGACTAGTACTGAAGAAACCTTTGAAATGTATAAATTGCTCAGAAAAAGAACTTGAAATGGATCCGGAAAATAGCATTTTCACCGACTTTCAGATGGTCAGACTCCAGGAATTACCAGAGGATTTACCAGCGGGCCAGCTTCCGCACTATGTTGAAGTCACTGTGATGGGTGACCTTGTAGATCAATGCCGCCCTGGCGATAGAATTATGTTGACTGGGATAATTAGGATAGAACAGGAACAGCTTTCTCCCCAGGTAAAAACAAGTCTTTTTAGATTACGAATGGAAGGAAATAATATTGAATACCTTGGCGGAAGAGCTGGCAGTAAGGATACACGTACTGTAGAAAGAATAGCAATCAGCACTGAAGACGAAAGACAGATTGTATCTATTGGAAGTAAACCAGATGCCTATGACAAACTAATTGCTTCATTTGCTCCACATGTCTACGGTCATGAAGTAATCAA
>DASQYF010000117.1:0-5174 GCA_035639375.1 Nitrososphaeraceae archaeon | reverse complement strand
TGAATTGTAAGCGACAATTGAATGTTATAGTCTTTGAAGTAGATATCCTTTCACCGCAATATTGTAAAGCAAACGGCAATGTTAAAGATGTGTCTAATTCTCAAATCAAGATACATTATCATTATTTGACAGTATTCATATACGTAGTACCTTTTAGGTGTTAAGTAGTTCCATTAATGAAACTTAATATTCAATCTAATATAAGTCATAATAAGTAAGTAAGCCTAGGACGCAACCTATATCTCGTTCTGTGTCTCGTTATATGAAACGAACTGCCCTATTGACAAATATTAATGATATATATATAGATATATTGAGTCAACAATCAAACAAATCTATGAAGCCCAGAATAATAATTCTTTAATCTTGTGTATTTAGCTAAATAAGTGATTTACGTTAACAAAATTTATTTTAAAAAGGATACAATCGCAGGTATTATTGATGTTTTAATCTTTAGATGATGACATCTATTTTTAGCGCTCTGTCGTATATGCAATCCTAATACAAATGAAACTCAACTCTCTGCTCGGATATCTGGTATGGAAAATATATTAAATTTAGGGAGTATAGGTATATACGCAATACACTAAAATAAAATTACAAGTTAACCTAGGGCAAACTTATCTACAATCTACTTGAGATTACAACTCTGAATATATATACGTAAAACCTCCTTAATACTTGGCCAGCTTTCTCAGTCTATTTTCGATAGATTTTTCTCCTTGTATGACGTACAAGTATACAGTGACTTGGAATCTCCTGTAGTAGTAGAAGCCGATGGAATTAAATTAAAGCCTGAAAAAATGAATATCGATCAATTATATCATTGTATTTTCGAGGATAAGGTTTTCCTATTCTATAAAGACGAACAGGAATTACTTCATTGCTATGAGGTTGAGGATACCTCTGCTATTAAAGAGATCTCCTCTAATCCATCAGAAATAAAAAATATATTGTTAAAACATTCGCAGAATGAATAATCAACTAGATAACAATTAATAAACATTATATTCCACTATTAGACATCATCATTCACACAATGTCGACAAACAACGCAAATACGGAAATCAAACCAAACAATGAAATTTTCATTGGAAAAAAACCGCTAATGACATATGTTACAGCAACTCTTGTACAGCTTGCTAATGAGCCGACGGTGATTATTAAGGCTAGAGGAAAAAGCATAACCAGAGCAGTTGATGTTGCACAGATTATAGTAAAAAGAATGGATACTTTAGGTTATAAGATTGGCCCCGTAAAAATAGGATCTCAAGCGGTACAATCTCAAGATGGAAGAAATCGGAATGTTTCCACTATAGACGTATATATCTCTAGAACCAAGTAATTCGTATCGGATATTTATAGAATAATCAAGTAAAACTGAAGTGGTCAATATAAAATACATTGCTTGATTAATGACGCCCATGATTTAATGCTGAAGTAAATAGTGTAATATTTTTATGCAATTCTCGCCCCAAGTCATCATAATGTAAAAGAGGGATTTGCAAAAGTAAGAACCCTTCCAACTAGAAAACGATCTTTTTTTGTTCTTGGTGTTAAAAATGCTTTTCTGTGTCTATTTTTCTTTTTTAGGACCCAATAATTTGGATTGCAGAAAAACTAATATTATAATTGTTCCAAAAAGATCACCAATTATTTTCAGCAGAAGCTATACTCGTGGAAATTGATGAAAGTCTAATTAAAGCGGAAGTTAATATACTGAAACAAAAATTCTAATATATCTAATTCGATTTTAATTACAATGTCGCAAAGTGATTGGTTTACCTCCTATATGAAATATAAAACCTTGGAAGATATGCTAAAAGTTATACTCTCTGCATCTCAATCGGTGTTCAGCTACATGCCTATGCTTTATCATATCTATTACAATAATCAAGAAATACTCTTCATCCAGACTGGAATGGTAGGAGGAGTAATAATTCATTATATTATACAAAACGAAAAGCCAAATAAGAAAATCATAGAGTTAAAGCGATTGACTGGTAAATTTAGCTTTATTGATAGTATAGGTACTGACGCTCAATCAATATACATCCCGATATTGGAATTAGAAAAGTCCACTCTCAGATTTCCCTCATTTGATTAGGCTTCCTCAGTTAGAATGTAATTTATACATTCATTTTATTACAAGCGGATTAAAAATAACTACATAGCACCAACACGGTCTTTCTTTCTAATAATGCTTCTATGAATCCATTTCTGCCGTCACCTGGCAAGCCGAAAATAACATCTACTTTCCAATCGATTAATGCTTCAGCTACAATATCTGCTGTTCGAATGTTCTCATATACACCCATGATGTACTACGTATGACATCATATAAGATATCTGGGTAAATCATATAATGATCGGCAGCGGAGACATTTTGCTATGCCGGTATCTGATAAAAAAATAAAGTTAATTTTTAGATCTTTTCTTGATCTATCCGTTAGCATTTAATATCTGCTATCAGAATATATCCTGGTAATATAATTTTAAACCGTGACTCGTTGTAGCAAGGTTAAGGCAAGAGATTTAATACGTAAATTATTGTCTTTGGATATAGATGAAGGATTAAGAATAGAGAATAAGACCCAGGATATTAGACTCTTTATCAACAAGAGTGCTTCTGGTATCTTTGTCCTCCAGTTATGCAATTACAAGGATGATAAAGAGATTAGTAATAATAATTTTTTTTATTTCGATTCAGGTGAGGAAGTAATTAAATTTATAAAAAACAAATTTAAAAGAAATTTCTCAATCTGGTCGTATTGAAAATGATTATATGTAATTTGTCTCAGAAGCCTATACATACTAGTATAGAGAATCGATCTATAATTATAATATTACATTTACTCATGTCATATCTATAAAGATCATGGTTCAAAAGGAAGTAGGATAAAAAGAATCTTTTACCCATTATCATGATTATTATTTGGTCATAAATCAGTATGGTATTGGATGAGAAAATAAAGATTATTATAATTAGTCTAATTAATCAACCTTCTATTGTTATAAAGCGAATTGTCAAACCTCTCATATGAGAGTACTTGTATACTTAAAATTACAAGTCGGAGTAACCGTACTACTGCTATTATCTTATGGGCTAGTTCTTTCTGTTGCTAGCATTAATAGCGTATTTGCTCAACAAAAGACAGATGAAGTAGGTGTTACAATTACGTCGCCTAAACAAGGCCAACAAGTTCCAGTTGGTCAACTTACCATTTCAGGAACATCAACAGATAATGAAACTACTGATTGCCAAGTTTCTGTAGATTTGAATGATATAAAGCCTATGCAAAATGCTACTGCAACAGGTCCTGGAGGAGTTAGTGATTATTCAACATGGGAGTTTACTTATACTGAAGCTTATCAGCTTATTAAAGAAGGAGTAAATGAACTTACTTCCAAATTAACTTGTATTAGTAATCCTACTAATATGACAAAATACTATAGTGTGAATGTCACAGGCATCCCAGCGACACAATCAGGAGGTAATGATTTTGCTCCTTCTCTTGTCCCAACGCCATCAGGTTATTTTGATGATGGTGATGAGGAGAAAATAGCATCGAAAAAATCATGAATTCTGCTGATCTTTATAGATAACTAAACAGAGATCAGAGTTAGCCCCTGATGGACAATAATATCTTCCTCTTTTTGATGGTGTTGGAACATTATTTTGTTGTTTGCGTGTGATACCATATTTAATATAATTATAAATTATAAATTATCTATGATTTAAGACAAATGCATAACCTCTGATAATTCTATTAGTACAATTTATGTCGGTAACCTGGTTAATTATTAATAGATATATTATACTCATTGAATGCATCTTATTATAACAAGACCGGAAACAATTGTGCAACCTTTAGTTCTTCAATATGAATCATTTTACAGATTCTATAAATTCGAGAATATTAAATATAAAAGTTGGAAGGCCAAAAGTCTAAGCCAAGTACTGGATCCTTCAAATGCTCTAACCTTATGGGCTGATAAAAATATTGCCTACTGCTGTTCCTTTAGTATCATATATTTTACCATCTATCTTTGCTGTCAGTATGTTTCCGGCGTTTGCTGTTGTTGTATTACTGCTATAATTTCCACCCTTTTGAAAATCGACAGGGGACATGAAATTCAATGTAGAATTTACGCTACCAAATATTGTTGGATGGTCTAACGATGTTGTAATAGTTAATGTTCTGAAGAGATCTGTTAGTTTAACATCGACCAAAGCTAAATCATATTCTTCTACGATGTTGTTCGTTGTAGAATTATATATTCCAAGAGTTCCTTCGAGTTTGTTAGGATCCATCTTTAGTTCCTCATGAGGTAAGGAAAAATAATTGCTGCTGGGTTCATAGGTACCTCGTATCGTTACCTTCACAGTGTTTGATGGGAGTGCCTTTTTATCGGTAGCCATAGGACCGTTAACATCGATTTCAGTAATGGCTCCCCAGTTTTCGTTACCTTTTTCATTATTTCCATTCAATGTGATTTTTACGTATCTTGCTATTATTTCTTTGAAGGTATATCTTTCCGATGATAGAGTTTTTCCGCTGCTAGTACCCTCATAAACATTTGTATAACTATTTCCATCAGCCGAAGCAGATATTACAAAGTTATGTGATCTTGCATTTCCCTTATACCAAGCAATATCTATACTACAAATAACATTATTGACACCAAGATCAGCTTGAATCCATGAGCCAATGGTTTCTACTGACCACCTAGATTCAAGATTATTGTCAAGAATATTTGTTTCTATTGAATCATCGCCCTCTCCATCATCGCCAAAGGATATAATATCAGAAATCATTAGATTCTTGTTACATGCACTCTGAGATTCTGTCATCGTCATCGTCATCGTGCTCATATTGGCTATGCCACTCTGTGATATTGTAAACGTTCTTGCCCCTAGTCTATACTGATTATCCTTGGTAGATGGTATGGGATACAATAAAGAACGTGCAGTATCGTTGCTTGCTTCTATTGGCTGCAATGTTTGATTGTCAGTACCTACTCCTATGACATTTACACTATACCATTTTGTTAAATTAGTAGGATTACTAATACAAGATAATTTAGAAGTTATTTCGTTTGTTCCATTTGTAATAAGATGATATTTATCAGTAAAAGTAAAACTCCAAGTAGAATAATCATTTACTCCACCA
>DASQYF010000116.1:0-6732 GCA_035639375.1 Nitrososphaeraceae archaeon | reverse complement strand
ACTTACCATTTACTGGAATAAGTGAATTTATTCCAAAGTAAGCTATTATTGAAATGACTGCTGCTGCAATAACAATTCCAATGATAACTTCCTTAGAAAACATATTCGTCTTCTTTTTACTACTCTTAAAATTCTTATTTTTCTGATTTGCTGTTTTCGTCGTATTAAAAAATAAAAATATGTCCTATTTAGACAATGCTTAACATAGTTAATTCACTCTGTGTATTATACAAATCAGAATGTATACGTGTACGTAGGTATATATACATATATACATATATATTTTGTATAGATACATATTAGATTAAACAAGTTGGCCACTACTGACGAATTACTGCTTATACTACTACTGTCGCCACTACTATCTATGCACATATAGGTACACATAGAGAGATAAAGAGAAAAGTAATAGTAATAACATAACATTATAGCAAAATTTCCAAATATCTAGATATACAGAAACTCAGAAATAAGAGGAATATAAAATATACACACTAATAGAATAATAATAAATATAATAGTATTGCATTAGATTGTTTAGAATTCACATTAATTTAAGATGTATATATAGTATTTTAAAGTTGGTTGATTGAACTTGTTGAAAGGTAGAGAGTGTTAGGGAATAGGGTTAGATATACTCTCTACCGATCAAAGTCAGATAGGTATTTCTTAATAGAATTCTATCAATATAATGTCTTCCTTAACATAGTTAACCCAATCGTTAACATAGTTAACCCAATCGTTAACATAGTTAATCCAACTTTATTAATCAAAATAGCAAATTAGCGATAATGTTGTTTCAAGAAACACAGCTTGATGATGGAATGACTATTGATAGTCGTAGTTGTGGTACTACTAATACTACTACTGCAGCATCATCATATGATTCTAACAAGGTTAAAGTGAACTATGAAAACAAAAAGAAAAATGTTAGTACAAAACACAAAAATCATTTCTTACTACTATGTGAATCATGTTTTTGGTGCGCCTCCTCAATATATACAAACAGTAATAACAACAACATCATGAATAGGATATGTCCTGTCTGCAATAATATCAAGGTAGAATCAATATCCATTCAGAACAATGAAAAAAAATACAAATTTGATTATATCAAAGACCTGCAATTATCTTAGAATTCTCAGAATTAGTGGTGTAATATAGTTAATGAATATTATAGATACAGAAATACCTTTGTCAATCATGGCAAAAACATGCGGTCATAGCAAGACAAGCAGAAGAGTAACATATGCATTTGTTGATTCCTATCACAGTCTTTGCATTGATAAAAAAGATATTATCTACTCTGAAATAGAAGCGTGTCAAAGACTTTTGAAATACACAAAAGATAAAATTGATAAGAGAATAATAGGAACAGAGATAGCAAGTTTAAAAATGGCATTAGATCTTATGACTTAACAAATACCATTAGTTATCATATAAGAATTGCAATGATGATAATATATCATTAATAGTATCAACATTAGCAGAATATAGTCATAAGACAGAGTCATGAAACGAAGAATGACTAACATAAAAAAGAAGAGGATCTTTGTTGTTTATGAAATTCCTTCAAATAATCTTACCTGAATGTAATATTGCATTTATTACATTATATAGTATACATCAAATACTGCAACTAATGACTACTAAAATAAATATCTTAATATGGATAATGTCTAAAGGAATTGCTTAGCCTCAGTTCTTGCACTATTCTTTCTAATTCCAAATGTTCTCTCAATTTTATTTTTTATATCGATGAACGTTTTTATTATTATTATCAGTCAGCATTTTCAATATAGAGCCTATTTCCTATTTTGTAATGGATTTCATCAATGTAGTATGCTGTATCCATTACAGGGGATGATAGGTTTGCGCCACATACCGGTACTCCTTCGATCTTTTCCGTTTCTTCAAGCTCTTCAATCAGAATGCTCATGCTAATAATTATATAGATATGCTAATATAAAAGAATTATAATCTGCCTTAACATATTAGCGATTTATGATATTTCAAAGTAATATAATGTATATCATGCAATATATAAATATACAAATACAAAATATTACATTTCTTGATATGATTTATTCTACTGACAACATTACTTATAGGAAATTAAAAGAAAGGACGGGGATACTAATCCCTTAAAAACTAGCATGAGACGAAAGATCTGTCCTTAAATTGAAATAATTAGACTTTAGTCTACTTGAAAGATCCCTTACTAGAGCTATCAACTTATATGCTAAAATAGTGATGTCTTCAAAGCTGAGCTTAATTTCCTTATGATAAAGGGTTCTATTAAAAAGAGAAACCCTATTTTATCTACTATTGACTTATATTATGTGAAAGAAGTATCATTATTATAATAATGGCAACAACTACTAGTATTGTAGCCTTTTTTTCAAATAAAACTGCACCAAATTAGGTATAAACATATATCTACAGAGATAATAAAGGTGCTTTCAAAAATGATTATGCTAAATCAGTATTTCAAAATCGCTTTCTCTAAATTCTTGTTTTGTGTTAAATAATGTAGCCTAGTCGTTTCGACTGTTAATATCTGTATTGACGAATCTATAACGAGTACGTAACAATTGACACCAACTCATTGTGGCACAGTCGTTGCTGGTTATTGTCCATAATCTGTTACTATATCTAAGATATATCAAATAATTAATCCCTGTAATTTGAACTAATATATAATATATTTTGAAGTTACTATTGACCATTTTCTTATATGACTTTTCCCCTCATTTTTGATATCTATTATCGAGATTATCCTAATTCTGATGTTAAGGTATCTCATTGATGAGACTTAAAGTTGGACATGTTCATAGAACTTATTTAGATGCAATTAAGAAATAACCTTTGGCAGCTGATCTTACGAACACCTTTTGGAAACCGTGTTTTTCAATCTTATTTTTCAATTCAAGTGGACAATAATATTTGCAACCCATATGCCTAATAGTATTCTCATAAAACATTATCCATTTACCCAACCTCAAAGAGGGATCAAGCTCAAGCATGATTAATCTTCCAGTTGCCTTTAGAACTCTCTTTATTTCTTGTAAAGCTGTATCTTGCTCACGAATATGATGAAACGACAAAAGAATCACCACCTTGTCAAAGCATTGACTTGGAAAAGGTATTCTTCCAGCTTCTCCTTCTACAAATCCTATATGCTTTCTACGTTTAATTCCAAATCGCAAATTCTTATGTTCAGGCTCAAGAACGAATATCGTTTTGCTATTTCCTGAATACAGATTCGTTATCTTTCCTGTGTTTCCACCAACATCTAGTATGACATCATCTGCTTTTAAATCCACATAGTGTAATAGCAATGGCATATTATTCTTATAACCCTTTTCAATAAAAAATTCTTGTAGTTTTAAAAACAAATCATTATGCACAGATTGCTGACCTTAATTGTTAAGGTCATCATTATTTTTTATACTTATAACTAACAAAGTCTGTTAATGAAAATTCAATTATACTGTGAAATTTCAAATCCATTAGTAGTTCTTTAAATTTACATTCTAAGATAGTTATAACACATACCGAAGTGGTGGATAGGAATATACAACAAAACAATAGGTATTAACAACAAAAAGGAACATTCCGATCAACTCTTTAGAAAAATAGAATTAACAATAGCGAGCTCAATAATATACAATTAAAGTTCAAACTAAATAAAAACCCAGCATAGTAATCTTTCAAATATTGTAAAGGATCTTAATCTTCCTCCCTCATTTTAGAATTCCACAGAAATGTTAGTATGGCATTAAAAATTTCAATCTAATTTGCTACTTATTAATATTTATTGCCGTTTACGACTTAAACAATTTAGTGGTTATGGTGTGTTATTAGAAATTCTGCAGTTCTACAATCAGCATGTATTTTTTCATCAGAAATAAATCCACAAGTCTTACATGTGTATTTTATTATTTCATTGCAAAATCGACAGATAGATAAAGCCTCGAATTCTGAACCACATGCTCTACAGATTGTATCAGGCACAAACACACTGAACTTTTATAGTTATTTGGTTGTATTGGATTATATTTATTGTATTTTTTGAATATTAATTATTCTTTTTAACAATACGGTGCCTACTTAGGACTTAAAATATAACGACAGTGATCTTTGTTCGTAATTAATAATTAGTTTACAAACATATTAATCATATATATTAATAGATCATTAAAAACATGGGACTAGATTAATAAAAATATCAACAACATAGCATACTTTCAATTATAATTATTGAATAAATTAATAACTTTAAGTTCTCAAATAATATTCAATATAAAAAATTGCTTGGAAGATAATTAACCTAGGATATATAATATTAACTAATTATAAGAATTAATTAGGTAAATGTATGCTACATGATAGCCTGTCTTATTCTACTTTCTTTTTTCCTTCTTCTAACACGGTCTGATATATCAAAACAAATTTTGTAATCAAGCATCAATATAGTTACTCCGGGACATAGTTCTATGATATTTATGGAAGAGAAAAAGAATAGATACATGCTGACGATAGGTTGCTATATGCTCGATCAAATAATTGTACATCTTCTCTAAGTCTTATGTACATATCTTTCCATATGTTATCTTCTAAATAGCAAATCACATGTCTCTTTTCCTGCAAGCTTTACACATTCATCATAAAGATTACCTGAGAATTTATCGTTATCTGGTGGTTCTGATGGTGATGGTGGCGGTAATGATTTGTCTGGTTGTTGTAGTGGTGATTCTGGGTTAGCAAATTCAGGTAAACTAGAGCTTGCAACAAGTGTTACAGGAATTTGCTGTAATTGTCCATCTCTAAGTACTGTTAGTTGTACAGTATCACCAACTTTCCTTTGTGAATTAAGATAAGTAAGTATGTCGTTTATATTTGTAACAGTCTTATTATCTATTTTCACTATGACATCTCCTCCTAGTTGTATTTCTGTCCCGTTGAAATTATCAACTATGTAACCTCCACGTATTCCAGCTTTATCTGAAGGGCCTCCTGCAATAATGCCAGTTATAAGAAAACCCCTTGCTTCTTGCAAGCCCATTGCCTTGGCAATATCTGGTGTTACATCAATACCTGTGATACCAAGGGAAGGCTGGTTAGGAGACTGAGCTAGTTGTTGTGGCTGTTGTTGCTGTGAAGAAGATGGTCTTGCAGCAAGTGTTAGAGGAATTTGCTGTAATTGTCCATCTCTAAGTACTGTTAGTTGTACAGTATCACCAACCTGCCTCTCTCTTTCCAAGTATGTTAATACATCGTCAATCTTTCTAACTGTTTTATTATCTATTTTCACTACGACATCTCCTCCTAGTTCTAATTGTCTTCCATTTATGTCGGTAAGTAAATCGCCGCCTCGTATTCCTGCTTTAGCAGCGGGACCTTCGGCAGTAACATCAGTTATAAGAAAACCCCTTGCTTCTTGCAAGCCCATTGCTTTGGCAATATCTGGTGTTACATCAATACCAGTGATACCGATATAAGGATGTGTATAAGAGCCTGTTGTAATTAGAGAGGGAACAACTTTTTTTATCATATTAGATGATATTGCAAATCCAACTCCAGAATAGGCGCCAGTAGTAGAGAAAATTGCAGAGTTTATCCCTATAACTTCTCCTCTCGTGTTCAGTAATGGTCCACCTGAATTTCCAGGATTAATTGCTGCATCTGTCTGAATTATATCGGGAATTGAAAATGTAGGAGATTCAGGCAGCAATGGCATATCTAGTTGTGGATTTGTTGGATCCTGTGGTTCTGAAGATGGGAGGCTCCTACCAAGACCACTAACTATTCCTTCAGTCAATGAACCTGAAAGACCAAATGGATTTCCTACTGCCGCAACAGGTTGTCCAATCTTTAAAGAAGAAGAATTGCCAAGAGGTAATGGGACGAGTTTGTCTTTAGGTACACCTTCTACTTTCAAAACTGCCAAGTCTGCATATGGATCAGCTCCTACCAACTTTGCATTATAAACATTACCGTCGAGAAAAGTAACATCAAGATCTCCATTTCCGCCAGCAACTACATGATTATTGGTAATAATATGTCCCTCACTATCATAGACAAAACCAGAGCCTAGCCTAGGGCCGAGAAGACCAGGAGTATTTGGGTCAGTAACTTGTACTACTGAGCCTTCAACTTTTGTAAACAACTCTGAGATATCAAGACCGTTGTTGCTAGGACTAGCACCAACACTATTATTTCCTAATGTCTGGGCTTCTGCTGTAGAATTCAGTATATCATAATTATTAGATAGCATAATTGATAATATAATTGTCAACAAGACTGATGATAAGACGAATGCCAATTTGTGGTCGTGGGTTTTTCTTAAGATCCCTTTCTCCATAGAATAAATGAAACCTTTATGGCATTTAAAACTTGTATGTTTACTATCAGAAATAATACTTCATTTTTGACAAAAGTTCTTATTAGAAACATTATTGATATTTTTCAGTCTCTGCCATCATATTAAGAAAATTATCTTCATTTCAAATTCTACTGCTATATTATTCTATATTATCAGAAACTTTTGATAAAAAGTTTGTCTAATGTAGTGACTTTGAAACTGACTACAATAGAGACAACTATATGATAATACATCATTGCTATCTTCTATCTATGACGAAATATATTCAGAATTACAACCAAGGACAATGTGATATTAGATAGACAGATGCAATAAACATTATTCTGCATAAAGTAATGATTGTA
>DASQYF010000115.1:0-2780 GCA_035639375.1 Nitrososphaeraceae archaeon | reverse complement strand
CACAATCGAACAATTGTGTACGTTCCTAAGAAATCAAGTTTTACAAGGGATTGCTCCTATAGAAACGATCAACACAGCAGGTGAAATCTTAGAGAATGGAAGAGTCAATGAAAACACTATTTCAAACATTAAATCTTGCATGTTAAGAGCCGTCACATAGGCTCAAACATATGATCATGAGATAGACAAACTGAGAAAACAAACCAAGGATCGCCTTCCAGTAATCAGAGTGAGTGAAATAGATCTATATGGTCTATATCTTTACAGCAGCAGTATTTCTTTCTTGATATTTAATATCTCTGCATGTGAGTCATGGCACTGTATGTGGAGATATGAAGGAGATAAGGCAGCAAGCTAAACAGGTCGTTGCCAACTATTTCAATCAATGAAACCCTACCATTAAGATCACTCCAACAAATACTGCATAATAGAATAATTATGGCATAAATCATACATACTCAAACACTGTTCGCAATAATATTGTTCACGTGAAGTACGGATAATTTTGACATGCTTATTTGTTTATTCTCCAGCAGCTATTATATCTTAATACAAAATCATTAACCGCTGGATCCTATTCATCCATAGATCTAATTTAGTCCTCTGAGATATTTAAACGAAAAATGTAATGTTCAATTAATTATTCCTAAAACAATCTGGGTGGAAAAATTGAGTCAAATCTGTCCCGAATCCCACCGAACCCGTAAATTTGATATATTCTCAGTTAAATGAATATAATATTATATTATTTAAGATTCTTGATACATGGAGAACAGTGGTAAGTATAGGATTATAAATAATTTCTGCTTAATTTTGTAAAGCCATCTTCCATCGATCTCTCTCATTATCGAATCCTTTGAGTTGCTCTTCAAACTGTTCTTCTGTTAAACCATCTGGTCTTACGAATGTCCAAGTGATAGTTGATCCATTCTGGTTTGGTATTATCCTAGTATAAACATGCCATTCAAGTCCGCCACCGATAAATTGGTGATCCAAGATTCCAAACTCACGAATTGATATCTGCTTCAGCTTAGACTTTCCTGCAACAATGTGTTCGAACGTCCACCAGCCATCATCTCCTTTTGTTACTGATTTTATTGCCCCTCCGATTTCCATGTTCTTTATGTTTTCAAAAAAATCAAACACTTGGTCTGCTCCTTTTTCCACTGTCATCACTTTAGTAATGACTTTTTTCAGATTGTTATTTTCATTTTTATTTGTCATGTTTTCTTTCAAAAATTATATGGGAAGAGAAGTACTTAAAGCCCATTTCCCCCTTAAGGGGTAAATAGTAATATGAAGATTAAATGAGATAATGATACAAGAACTTAGTCAATTAGGTCTTACAGATGGAGAAGCAAGAGTATATCTTTCCTTATTGAAAATAGGTTCCTCTAAAGTCGGAGCCATAGTTAGGGATTCGCATGTTTCTTACTCTAAAATTTATGATGTATTAGAAAGGCTTAGTATAAAGGGATTGGTAAGTCATGTCATAATTGGTAAGATAAAACATTTCAATGCTGTCGAACCATATAGATTACAAGATTATATACAGAGAAAAGAGGAGCAGCTGAATACACAGAAGGAAATAGTAGATCAGATAGTACCATCACTTATCAAAATAGCCAATAATAAAAGAAGAAATAGTGCAGAGATATTTGCCGGTGATAGAGGCTTGAAAACCGCTTATGAAATTTTATTAAGTGATGCTTCAAAACATGAAGTCTTGCGCTACTTTTATCCCTATGATGAATATCATGATATTGCAAGCCCATTTTATGCCAGATTATATCAATTTCAAAAATTAAAACAACTTGAAGAAAGAGGAATAAGTGTTATTGACTTTAAGAAATCAAACCATTACAAACAAATAACTTCTGAGCTTGGAGTAAAGCTTAGGTTTGTACATTTTCCTCTTCCTGGAACAATAGATATATTCAAAGATAGATTGCTAATAATATCCTGGTCAAGTAAGACAGGCATTTTGATATCATCAAGAGAGATAGCTGATCACTTTAAGGAATATTTTGATAGCGTATGGAACGTTGCTGAAAGATAGGAATACGTATTGTCTCTCTTTTTTTAGATCAACAAATGCATTAATTAGGAGTTTCATTATTATAATGAAAGCAAATAATTACTTGTCTTAATCTTAATGAGTGGCATAATTGGGTCATATTTGTCCCACATCCCACCGAACCCGCTAACTATAGTGGTTCTTATACTGCTAAGTATAGAGTAATTATTGCTGGTATACTGAAAAATTGGGTAGAAGATTAAGGAATCCTGCAATTGGTAGGAATAAAAAAATTACCGACAAGGACAGTCAAATATTTCCTATTGACTCTATTGATATTAATATAATCAGAGAATTACTAACTAAAGCTGATATCCGAAGTGCAGATATTGCATCTAAATACAAGATTCCTATATCTACTATTCAGAGAAGAAGGAAAAGGCTTGAGGACTCCATATTAGAAAAGAAATTTCTCTTAGACATAACGAAGAGAGGTTTGAGAACTGGAATGATCTTAGCGAATGTAGAAAGAGGAAAAGCTAAAGAAGTAGCAAAAATGATTCTTGAAGGACATAAAAGTAATGTAATATCTTCATCTACAAGAATCAATGACCAAAATAACGTTATCGCTGAGATTATATATAAAAATTCATCAGAGTTACACAATATTTTAGAACAAGTTAAGCAGAGTCCTTATGTTTCTTCGGCAACTTGGTCTGAATTAGTAGAAATAGTAGGTAACAATGATGCTCCTATAATATCT
>DASQYF010000114.1:0-3443 GCA_035639375.1 Nitrososphaeraceae archaeon | reverse complement strand
TATATCTATATATATTAGATTGCTATTGCTGACTGCCAGCTAGTGATAGTCAATAGAAATGACTGTCAGATCTATGTAGTAATAATAGATACGCTAAAAGTGTTGATGAATATCAACACTCAATGATAAGGTTAGCATATTAATATTCTATATATTCTCTTAATTCTATGTCAATAAAAAATGTCGGTTTTATTAACCAAAGTTAGATTAAAAACCTCTTTATGCTTGGGTGTCAGCTGAAGTGTTTCATAAAAAGATACTGCGCTCAATGTTATTTACATTCTCAAATTATGCATAATGCAAAGATCTTTTTTAAATGCATCTAACTCTATAGGAACGGCAACATCAATCGAATCTTTTAATGAAAGTGGCTTTCCGGTTTCCCTTGAAATGGTTTGTTTTTTCTTATTCCATATTTGCGAATTGAACTCGATAATATATTGAGTATACTTTCTCATCTCTAGCTGGTATTTTTGCTGTTGGGGCATACGTAGCAGATGAATGCTTTGCGTATTGTACATCTTTGTCCACAGCTCTTCTGTGATAAAAGGACACAGAGGCGCCAGTAATGTTAAAATTGTTGATAGACACTTGTGCAAAGTAAATATAGCAGATTTTCGACCGAGAGAATCATTTATATCATACACGCGACCTTTTACCATTTCTACATAATGGGCGGCAAATAGATTCCAGGTAAATTCTCTAATTGCGTTGGCCGGAATAAAGAAGTTAAAGTCCTCATAACCTTTTTCGCATTCTTCAACCAGATTTGACAATTCTGCAAGAATCCATTTATCTGAGGTGGCAAGCTCGTGAGGAGCTTCAGAAATAAAATCAAACGACGAGAGAAATCTGCCTAAGTTCCATAGTTTGGAAAGAAACTTTTGTGCGTTTAAGATTCTCTGTTCTGAACATCGAAAATCATGACCCAAATTAGCTTCAATTGCAGACCAAAACCTGAAAGTATCTGCACCATAGCGATGAATGATAGGAAATGGATCAATTACATTACCTTTACTCTTGCTCATCTTTTCACCTTTTTCATCAACTCCATATCCCATAATCCAAGCATCTGACCATGCAAGTTGGTCTGTCAGCTGGTAACAGCGCAGCATCGTGTAATAAAGCCATGTTCTTATAATATCTTTTGCTTGGGGCCTTATTTTTGTTGGGTAGCTGTGTTTGTATAATTCTTGATCACTTTTATATTTTGTAATGAATAATGGAGTAATGCTAGAATCCATCCAAGTATCAAATGTTCTATCTTCGCCAATAAATTCAGTATTACCGCACTTGTTACATCTTTCAAATGGCGGCTTTTCTTTCCATGGTCTATAATATTTACCAGGTTTAGGAAGATTCGGAGTTTTGCAATTGTTGCAATACCATATTGGAATTTCTGTTCCATAGAACCGTCTCCTTGAGACAGGCCAATCAATTGCTACTGAATCTAGCCAATTGAGCAGGATTTGTTTATGCATCTCAGGATGGAACTTAATTTTCATTGCAAGTTCTTTTAACTGTGGGATGAAATCTAGCTGTTTTACAAAATAATCTTGTAATGGTATTATTTCAATTGGTGTTTTGCTTCTCTCACACAACGGTGTCCTATGCATTATGTTTTCTTCTTTTGATAAAAGTCCTGCATTTTTTAAATCTTCAATAATTCTTGTTCTTGCCTGGTTCACCCGGAGGTTACTGTATGGCCCGGCAGCACTGGTAGTCATTCCATTTGAATTTAAAGCCACTATTTCTTTCAATCCTAACTCTCGGAATAGCTGGACGTCATTCTGATCACCGTAACTACATACCATTACAGCACCAGAACCAAAATCAGGTTTTGCTGAAGGATGTGGAAGAATTTTGACTTCTCTGCCAAATAAAGGTAATACTGCATGTTTACCTTGCAGTCCTAAATAATGCTCATCTTCTGGATTTACAATAATAGACTGACATGCAAAAAGTAATTCTGGCCTAGTAGAAGCAATTATAATACTCCCGTTAGTTTCTCTGACTTTGAAATTCATATAAATAAGTTTAGTTGGGATATCTTCATAGGTAATCTCCGCATCAGCTATAGTTGTACCACAATCAGGACAATAATTATTGGGTCTATTTGCTAGATAAACAAGTTCACGTTTCCAAAGCTCAATAAAAGTGCTCTGAGTTAAAGCTCTGAATTCATCAGAATCTGTACGGTAATATTCTTTAAAATTGCCACTTAAACCCATATTTTTCATTATCTGAATCATTTCAGTTTCTAGATCGTCAAGTGAAGCTCTGCAAAGGTCAAGAAATTTTTCCCTATCCATTTGACGCATTCTAACTTTATGCTTCTTCTCAGTATAGATTTCAACTGGTAGACCATTTCTGTCAATACCGATAGGAAACATTACATTATATCCCATCATTCGAGCAGTCCTAGCAATCATATCTATTTGTGCATAGTGTGCTGCAGCGCCAATGTGCCACGGCCTTCCAGACGGATACGGTGGCGGAGTATCAATTACAAAGGTCTCCTTTTCTTTTTTTATTGAAAATTTGTAAATATCGTTCTCGTCCCATCTTTTTAGAATAATCTGCTCCACTGCAGGATTCCAAGACTTATCTTTGATTTTGGGCTCCATTTCGTTGTTTTATTTAATGCATAGCTATAAGGTTATTAACGTTAGTATATTTTCGATATCATACGATATGGCGGCTGATCGATTATTACTTTTGCATATCTTGATAATGGGAATAATCTCATTATTGTTTCTGTTTACACTGGCCAGTTCCATTTTCTTGATAATGATATTCCTAGCTTCAGAAATGTCTGGAGAATTTGCGGCAAATTCTATGTGGTTAGCGATGATACCAGCGTCATTCATTACAGTTATATTTTTACAAAAGATAATAATAGGTAGACTCTACGATAGGCTATATTGTGTAGTAGTCCATTTCCCAAATAACAATCAATAACAAAATTAGAAGATTATTTTATCTTAACTAATGATATGATATGATAAAAAATATGCAATAGTAGATAACTTAATCTTTATCAAATAAATCTTTTCTAATAATAGAAATAAAGGAAGTAGTTGTGGTTGTTGTTTTTTATCATACAGTCATAACACTATCTTTACTCTAATCATGTTTCATCATCATCAGCGGGTCCAGTAGATTACTCTAGATCACCATCATTTCCATTGCCATCATCTTTATCTAATGGAAAATTGAAACTATTTGGCCCAAAATCCTCTGCTGAAGGATTCGGAGCATTTGTAGCAGTATCATCTGTTGTAGGGGAAGAAGAAGAGCTTGTATTTTCACAGCTAGCCGTTACAGTATCATTTATAACTCGATCAAAATCTGTAACTGTATCAATTCCTGCTCCACAGTTAAAAGTATCTTTGCCAGGTCCTCCTGTCAGTGTATCATCGCCAGGACCTGCAATTAATAGA
>DASQYF010000113.1:0-7577 GCA_035639375.1 Nitrososphaeraceae archaeon | reverse complement strand
ACCATCGTGTGTAATGATGGCTAACACACCATAACTATTTTTTATTATTACGTTATTGGACAACTATGTCTACTATGATTATATAGTAATAGAACAAGTCAAAGGAGAGTTTGTTTCTCGAAATTAGATTGAGGAGTAAATATTCATGGAGAATAAAAATAAAAATAATTAGTAGATGATTCCTAGTCTTCCCGGTGATATTACTGCTGCTGTTGTTGCTGCTGGAGCACTATGTCCTTGCCTTTTGGAACTAATTCTCGCTTCAACAAGTCTCGTTCTATAGATAGTCTTCCTGGGCCAGTCAATAGGAGGCTGATTGATATTGCGATTAACAGTAGTTCTAACTCGTATCCTCCTACAAAACCCTTTGACAATTTGACATTAAGTGTTACGCCAATCATTTCTATTATAAAGATTCCTGCTGCTATTCTTGTTAATACTCCTACAAGCAGTGCTATGCCACCAATTATTTCTAGAAGCATTATTGGAAGAGCAAGCTCAGATGGTAGTCCTACACTTGCAAAAAATCCTCCGGTACCTGATATGTCTGAAAGTTTAGGTAAACCATGTGCTATAAAGGTAATTCCCGCTAGTATTCTGATCGGAAGAGGACCAAAGCTTGTTAAAGTTTGGAAAGTCATTATAGTATCCTAATATTCATGCTCTTCTGTTGATTATAACTTTTCGCTAGCGGGGATATCTGCTATAGAACGTATAGATATAGAATGATATACCACCAGATCATAAAACGATGCAAAAAGAATAGTAATATATAATGAGTATGGCTAATATTAACACAAGCTCATATCTAAGAAGACGATAGGTATTATTCCCAGCTGCATAATCTCGGCTCTGTTTTTCATCTGCATTATATAAAGTCCATAAATAGTCTCAAGCCTATTATTGTTTTTCATAATAATGCAGTTACAAAAGCATCCTAGTAATAAAAGCAGCGAGAATATTATAGAAATAGTATATTCAAGTTACGGAATTATCCGACCTGATATTATCAGGTCTGTTTAATCTAGCTAAATTCAACAGGGACTTGTTATCAGTAAAATACTACCAAAGAATTAGCATTGAATTCAGAAAAAGATAATTTGTTTATTATTATTATATCATGTATACAGATAACTGGTATTTGTTCTAACTAAATCTATTCATATAGTTAAATATACTAAATATCAGTTAAAAATAGTGTATGTTTATGACATATTGGTATTCTTATATATACTAAATAAGATTTGGACTTCTATGATAGAAAAATAAAAGAGGATTTGCTTTTATATATAAATCTTTTATGTATATAATATTAGGACAAATTATCTTATTTTATGGAGAAGCCATTAATGGTCGTTCTTCTTCCTTTTCAAGTTCTGGTTCGACTTCCATAGTTTCTTCCTCTGGTTTTCTATTCTTTATTTTCTGCTTTTCTGGAATTTCGTAATCGAAACACATAGTATCTATATTAGTAGCTTTTATTGCTTAAATAAATTTTCATCCGATTGATTTGTCAAAGTAACTGAATGAAATTCTGGATATTATATGATATCACCGGCGTGTCTCAAGAATATATTTGAAGTTAAGACATAGGGTTAGCAATAAAATGCAATCTATTATCTTAGGATAAGCAATCAAAAAATATGAACACAATGCATAGATCTACAGTATATAAAAAGGCTAACTTATGCAAACAGAATGCAAAAATAAAAACTCCTTGTTGTATGTATATATATTTAAATGTTTTATTGAATAATAAAAACAGCTTGGATAGAAGTAGGCAGTCATCGTCTTCATTACTACCGATAGATGAATGCGAAGAATGGATATGGGATATTTTGGACTGTACCAAAGACTGTGGTTTTGAATATTTGCCTGACGACGATAAAGAAATTCTGATATTTAATACAAATGATTTCTTTGTAGATATTAAAGCATTAGAGAAAATTAAGAGAATTACAGGAATGGAATTAGTTCAGTTAAGTTCCCATAATTGCTATACACAATTATGGTTCTGCAGGCTGCGCTAATAAGATAGTTCTTAGATCTATTATTATCTTTCTTTTTATTTACAATGCTATGTTGTCTTGATAATAGACTGAGCACATTAAAAGATGGTTCTTATTTTCGCATTCCTGAGAATGTTTTATCTCATATTCTGTGGACATGAGTCAATGCTACGTTTAGGATACACAATCCAGTGCGTTTTATGATCATCTAGTAAACTTAAATGTTAAGTGTCAAAATCGCAGGATTATTTCTTATGAAATGAGCTTTAACTATGTTCAAGTGTAGTTTTGTTTTCAAATGGATTTGGATAACTTCAATACCCTCTTATTTCTGCTTAAGATTCCTTAAACTATATCTTTTGGATCAATTCCACTATCTATAACTTATCAAAAATAGAATGAATATACTTTGATAATAGAGACTCTCCTTAGTTATAGGCTTTGAACTATCTTCTCCTATCTATCTATCTAGAATACGTTAAACCTTTTCTTTCATGCATATCTTAACTTCTACTAACGCTCTCTCATAGTCAGTTGGAAATAGAAACAAGGCAATTATCAATTAATTCATTTCCTTCAATTCTTGTATTTTTTTTGTAACTAAATCAAAGCCCTGTTGCCAGAATTCAGCTTTTGAGATATCAATACCAGATTCTTTAAGTAATTCTTCAGTTTTCCTAGATCCACCAGCTGAGAGTATTTTAAAATATTTGGGTATAAATGATTCTCCTTCTGTTTTGAACTGTTGATACAAAGACAATACTAATAAATTTCCAAATGAATATGCATAACAATAAAATGGCGTATGATAAAAATGAGGAATATAAACCCACTCCCATTGAAAATCCGGAGATACGGTTACTGAACTGCCAAACTGTTTATTCAAATTAGTTAAATACAATTCTGATACTTTATCTATCGTCGCATTATCTTTTACAATAGCATGGTGTGCATCGATTTCAAATATAGTAAAGTAAGCTTGACGCATTATCGTAGCATACATATCGTCTATTTGTTCTGCAATCAATATCTTCTTCTCTTTTCTTGTCACTTTTTTAGTCAAGTTGTCATTTAGGAGCATTTCTGCAAATACTGATGCAGTCTCTGCTAATGGAAGTGGCGCATGTGATACCATTATTGGTTTGTCAGAAGCTGCAATACTATGTATTGCATGACCAAATTCATGTGCCATTGTAGTGACATCCCTAGATTTCCCGTTGTAATTTAGCAATACATAAGGAGTTCTTTTAGGCGATACAGTATAGCAGAAAGCCCCTCCTAGTTTACTCTTTCTAACTTGGGAATCTACGTGTTGTTCTAGAAAAAGTCGTTCAGCATATTTCCTAAATCGAGAGTCAAAACCTTCAAACGTTTCAAGTATTGTATCAATGGCATTTTCATATTTAAATTTTTTTTGCTCAGAGTTTTTTAATGATAATGGCGCATATAGATGATATCTTTGAAGTTTTTTAATACCGAGCATCTTTGCTTTTTCTTTAAAATAGTCTTGGAAAACTACAGAGTTCGTTCTACATACTGAAAGAAGAGTCTCTACAGTTGTATCATCCAAGTTATTAGAAACATTTCGAGCTGAAATCGGAGACTGGAAGCCACGCATGGATATGTGTTCGTCATACCACTGAATTACAAGATTTTGGTAAATTTCACCTAATACTCCGCTATTTTTTTTATATACATGCAATAGTGACTTGTATGCAGCTTCTCTTTCCTCAAGTTTTGGACTTCGGATAAGAGAGAGCATTTTTTCTTTATTGGGAAATATTTTTTTTATAATCTTCTTACCTTTTTTAACAGCCATAACAAATTCAAAACCGCTTGTCATTCTATCATAGATCTTGACAAGGGCATTCGCTCCTGTGACTTCTAAGATATTAATGATCTTCTCTTCAGATTCAGTTAAGGTGTACTTTGCAAGTAATCGTTTGTGCTTCAGATATTCTTGATAAACGGAAGGTATTGAGTTTATCAAACGCTGGGCATTTTGTTCATCGATATCTTTTTTAAACCACAAATCAAAGAATAGCAACCTGTTAGTAATGTTTGATCTCATGATTTCCATTTTTGTTACAAGAGAAGCGGCTTCATTTGAAGAGGTATCAGCAGAATATCTCAAAGAAGCATAACCGCTAGCTATATTGACTTTTTCTGATATATCTTCGATTAAATGAAGCAAATTTTCAAAATCTGTTGCTGAAATCTTTGGACTAAGATCATTGCGTTTCAGTTCAAGCTGTTTTACTGATTCTTCTAGATATTGTAGAAATTCTTGAAACTGGCTTTTATTTGGATCTTCTATGAGATCTGTCAAATTCCACGATCCAATTTTTGGCTTTGTAAAAAGAGTCATATGAGAATTTACTAAATCCTATAGCCAAGCAGATCTTTATGTTTGTTCCACTCCTTATGTATATAATATATTATCACAAAGATGGTAGTCATATTTGTATAGACAGACGGTCAGAATCTTAAACAGATTAATACTGATGCAGTAGAGCATAGGAGAGAGAAAGTATAACAAAGAACTTTTAATCATGACATGGATATATCGATAAACGTCGTATCAACAAATCTCATATAGATAATAACAGGATGAAAGAAAACATATCACTCACTTTTCAACACGTTTAACACCTGTAATTCAACACAATTTAAACACTTGATTTATTGAATGGAATCTAAATTTCTAAAAAGGTAAACCTAACTTATAGAAATTGTTACAAAAACCTTTATCCAGTTTAATGAAATTAATAATATAATCCTAGAACTAGGTATAAATTCCAGTATTATCTGATTTTTTTATTTCTATCGAAACTTTGTCACCTACTTTTATACCCAGGTCTTCATACTCTTTCATACTCATTTTAAAAGTTGGCGAATCAGTAAGACCACCACCACCTCCAGTTATCATCTTTGAGATATCTCCCATTGCTTTAGGTAAATTTTTCATCATCTCTTCTGGAGAAGTAAATGCCATTACATTGGGACCAAATGGATTTTGCTGCTTCCTTTCTCCTGACTTGTAATCATTAGGATCGCTGAATGTTATGTATATGTAAGGGCTACCATCCTGGGAGGCTTCAATCCTTGAAATAACAAATTCTTTCTTCAATTACTATAAATATTCTGGCTATAATGAACTTATAATCCTTCGCATGTATTTAACTTTAAGCTTTGTTCAATCTAATCAAGTATCCTTTCAGTTAACTCTAAAATTTATCAGTAATCATTCTTTTAGGTTCTGGTTTTTTTTCTTCTTTTTATTTCCACCAGATTATAATACGACTGTCTGCGAGGTATCGATGTTTTCTTATCTATTACAACGCAAAATTCTTTTCGAAGATATAGTAAAAAAATTATGTCATAAAGAATGATGATCCCTTACATTATGTCGCAGTCATTAAACATTGACGTAAACCTTCTAGATATATCTCTAAAGTTCTCTGCATGCTATAGAAGACACGTGTGCTATCCGTATCATGATATGTCAAATGATATTTCTGACTTCTGATAAAGATTATTAGCATTTCAACTAAAGCAGCGTCCATAATGATAGTAATTGAGATAATGATTTCTTGCCAGTAAGAAGTTTTATTAAATAACCTTAAAGTAAGACTATCATATCAAATAACATTCCAGAAAGCATAAAATAAACTAATAAAGGTATAACAATTAGATTGTGGTAATTTTTTAATAGTCCAAGGTAAGGTCAAGGTTAGTAAGGTGAGTTATTTACTTATTATACTTCCCAGTATATTCAAGATTATCTCAGAAGAAATGGGAGTATGGATAAATTAATTACTTACTTTACCTTACTATACCTTACTCCATTGGAACCCGGTTATGTAGGAAAAAAGCCAAATAATAAGAAAGAACAAATAATCGCACTCCTTTCAGAAGGAAAATTTTCAGTAAAAGATATTGCCAGAATTGTGCATACGACAGAAGCAAATGTCTACAAGGAAAAAAGCAAAGCGAGAGGTCTTTTCATAAGGAGAAAGACAAGAAGCGATGAAATGGTCATAGTTGCAGAAGAATCCGACTCCTCAGTCGCTCTGCCTTCGCAGCGCTTGAAGCCAGTAAGTAATAATCATTATCACTATCTTAACGTCCCAGATCTTGATGCAGACGGTATAAAAAAATTGTATAGTGAGTTTAACGTTGGTAAAAAGCCAGCTGAGATTATCGCTAACAATGGATTTCATCCTGAGGTAGTAGAAAAAGAATATCAAAGGTTTTTGAAAATGAACGAACGCGATATTGATGTGTTTCAAGACAAGCTAATTTCGAATATTATAAAATGGCCATCTAGAAAGACCAGACCTTTATTGGATAAATATAAAACAAGAGGTTTTTTGACAGAACAAGAGTTATCTGAGTTATATTCATTGAAATTAAACGAGGATTCTGAAAAACAAATACGCATGTGGGGATTTGATAAAAATGCCTATTTACCAAGTGGATGGTCAAGGATCAGGTGTAAACATTGCAGCGAGCCTGAGCGCGAGGTTATACTAAATCCTTCTTCTGGTATTGGCAAATATATTTTTGAACAGTACAAGGGATACATTTGTGACGCATGTAAAAATCCAGTATTCCAATGACAGAACACAAGAATGCTAATAGCATCAATTTGAAAAACGGAAGTTTTTATCAAATACTATAAATATTTGGTCTCCAGTCCATATTATCGCCGTTTTCTATATCCATTGGAAATCTGCTCTTCATTAGTTTACCTCTAATTTCTGATTGTTCTTAAATCATATAATATACACTTTAATATATGATATTATCGCTTCTAATTCATAAGTGTGAAATATTTAACTTTTCATTTCCCATTTCTGCATTTAATGTAACTCAATCAATATTGAATAATGAAATTTATAAGTACAACTTTCGAGATAGTAGTATTATTTTGATTTCAATAAAATTTGTTACCAGTAGTAACATCTATGGTCCGTAAGGAAATCTTAGCATATTTCATCGGCTGCAAATCAAAGTTGATATAGAGTCCATAGATTAAATGAGAATTCATATATGAGCGTTATTATGTTCTTTAGTATTTAAGCCTGGATGGGCTTTTCAAAATTCTTGTGCTACCTAAAAAGATATTTTAATGCTCTATATGTTGCTTTTATAGCAATAATTGTCAAGGGTACATCGTTAGAAAGTTCAAAAAGTTTTCTCTCAATTGTCTCTTTTATGATAGAAATTAGTTGATTCAGCGGTCGTTCTTTATTTTTAGCCTCTTCTAATGCCATCAATCCTTCCATGGTTATATAGAAATATTCTTTTGAGGAGAACAACATTCTTTTTCTATGTATCCTTTCTAGATAACTTTTAAACATTAAATCAGTAATTATTGGAGAAATTATCAAAGTATCAAGACCAACCTGCTTTGAGATTTTCTTTTCTAGTTTTGGTTCTTTCTTTATGCATTCTAATATTCTCAGTTCCAATTTGCTCAAGCCTTTCTCCTCATTTCCATTTGTCGTTTCACTATAATGTTGGCCAATCAATCTTGTGTTATCAGATCCATATCAGATATGT
>DASQYF010000112.1:0-2685 GCA_035639375.1 Nitrososphaeraceae archaeon | reverse complement strand
GAAATACGATTCATTCATTATCTAGACGAAAATGTAGCATTAGAGGATGTAAAAGCAGGTAATCTTGATACTTATTATTTTAGAATTCCATTAGAAGTAGCATCTGATATAAAGAGTAATCAAAATGTTAAAACCTACGATAGGATCTCTCAATCATTCGAACTTTTAATAAATCCAGCACCGTCTCGCAAAGATACTAGTACCATTAACCCATTTGAATTTAGAGAAGTAAGGTATGCCATGAATTATCTAATAGATCGTGAATTTATTTCTAATGAAATAATGAAAGGTTATGCTAGACCAGTAATTGATCCATTAGGTTACGATTCTCCTGACTATCTAAATGTTATTGATACTGTAGAATCCTTTGGCTTTAGATATAATCCTGGCCTTGCTGAGAAAATGATTGCTCATGCACTTGTGGCTGAGGGAGCAGTAAAGCAGAATGGAAAGTGGACTTTCAAAGGATCACCTATTATTATAAAGCTTTTCATAAGAAGCGATGATCAACAAAGAAAATCATTAGGAGATCTAATAGCATCAGAGCTTGAAAAAATAGGTTTTGTAGTTCAAAAAGACTATGGAGATTTGAATAAAGCAAATGGAATAATATTTGGATCTGATCCTCAGGATTTTCAATGGCATATTTACACTTCAGCTACTGGATCATCCCTATTTTCAAAATATAATGAAGCTGCGATCTCAAGCATGTACGCGCCATGGCTTGGAACTATGCCAGGTTTTCAAAATCCTAGTTTCTGGAATTATCAAAATAAAAGTTTAGATGAAGTTACAAAACGGTTAGTATATTCTAACTTTACATCAGAAAATGAGCGAAACTCTTTATTGCAAAATGCAACCAAAGCAGGAATTCAAGAATCTGTAAGGGTTTTACTTGTAAAAGTTATAGAACCATTTGTTGCCTCATCTACTTTAAAGGGCCTGGTCAATGACTTTGGAGCTGGGATAACAAGTAAATATTCCCTAGTAAATGCAAGATCTACAAAAGATAATTCTTCTTTAGATATTGGTGTAAAACAGATATACCAAAGTGCTTGGAATAATGTAGGTGGATTTACAGATACATACAGTCAGTATATATTATCTGCAATATCTGATGCCCCTATCTTTACTAATCCTTATACCGGTGATATATTGCCTATGAGGTATCAATGGACAAATGTTTCAACAGTAGGTCCACTTGATAAGCTTAAGGTTGCACCCGATGCGTTGTTGTGGAATCCGATTACACAGCAATGGAAAAATGTTGGTGATAATGGAACCACTGCAAAGAGTAAAGTGACATATAAAATACTTTATTCTAATTGGCATAATGGAATTCCAATGGACAAATCAGATTTACTTTATTCACAATATTTCCTTTTTGAATGGGGAACAAACAGTGGACAAAACGACCGTACAATTGATCCTCAATATTTAGCCGCAGCCTCTGCAGGAATTCCATATGAAAAAGGGATTAAATTTCTTGCAAACGATGAGATACAATATTTTTCTGATTTTTGGCATTACGATAAGAATCAAATTGCTGGTTTTGCTGCTTCGTCATGGCCAGCACAGCCATGGGAGATAACAGCAGCCACAGAAAGGCTTGTGACTGGAGGAAAACTTGCATATTCAAAAGGAGAAGCAACTGCAAAGAATATTGATTGGTTGTCGTTAATTATTCCACAACATGCTAATCTGATAAAGACAGAACTACAAAAAATGAAAGATGAAAGCTTTGTTCCACCAGCTTTGAAAGGTTTTGTTACTGTAGATGAAGCAAAGAAACGTTATGATGCTAGCATAAAATGGATTACTAATCATAACCATGCAGTAATTAGCAATGGACCATTTTACCTTGACAGTTATAATCCTTCAGGAAGAATAATTACTATCAAAGCATTTAGAGATCCGTCCTATCCATTTGAACAAGGGCATTGGTCGTACTTTGAAAATCCAAAACTGGCTGACATAGGGAAAGTTGAAGCTCCGCAGTTTATTAAGAGGGGACAACCAACCAAGATACAGATATCGATTAAAGTTAATGGACAACCAACTAATGATGCACTAGTAAATTATTTTGTATCTGATAGAGATGGAAGGTTAGTTGTTCACGGTCAAGTACAACCAACAAATAATACTGGTAATAACCCATCTGGCACATACGAAATCAATATACAAGGAAATGAAACTTCAAAGCTTTCTGTAGGTCCAAATACTCTAAAAATATTTGCAACTAGCAAGGAAGCATATCGTCCTGCCGTCGCGACGAATATACTTTTGGCTATTCCTGGCGCTGTTACCGGTGGTTCTTCTAATAGTCGATGATGAGATAAAAAAGAGGCTATAATTATACTCCCATACGCACATATATATCAAACCAAGCACCTCAAGGTAATTACAAGCTTTCTTAAACATGAAAAAACTAAAATAAAGATAAATTGATTCTGCAACAGATCCAATGCTGCAAGTTTCAATTAGAGATTCTATCTGATCTTCACTCAAATCCATGTCATCCAATTTCTTTTTTAGTCTGATAGAATCTGCAAGTACGACCAGATCTAAGTCTTTATTCTTTAGGAGTAGAGCTACTTCTCTGAGTAAGTCAATGTCTGGAATATCTTTTTGTTTAGTATCTTTTATAATAGCGCTTACAGTTCCAGCTCCTATATCATTATCTTC
>DASQYF010000111.1:0-2181 GCA_035639375.1 Nitrososphaeraceae archaeon | reverse complement strand
AATCAGATTGATTCCTATTCTTTCATAGTCTTAAATAATCTAGGAGAAAATTGCTAAAACTCGACTGTCTTGCGATATAGTTCAAATCTTTTTTGAATATCTTCCTTGGTAATTGCAAGTAATCTCTTCACTCCAAAGTCTTCAACAGCGAATGCTCCCATAACATTTCCATGGACTATAGCTTCCTTGAAAGTCCTGTTTTTGAGACTATCTTTCTGGGCTAGGTAACCAATAAATCCGCCGGCAAAAGCATCACCTGCTCCTGTTGGGTCTACTATTTCTTCCATCGGATATGCTGCCGCAGGAAAAATGTAGTCTTCCATGAATAACAATGAGCCATGCTCTCCCTTTTTTATAACTGTAAATTGAGGTCCCCATGACATTATCATTTTAGCGCATTTAATCAGATTAGCCGTCTTACACAATAATCTTGCCTCCTCATCATTAATCACTACTCCATTAACTTTACTCATCATTTTGATTACTTCATCACGTTTGTTCAGAATCCAATATTCTATCGTATCACAAACAGTCAATTTAGGATTTGGAAATAATTCAAGTAACTTGATGTTTTGGATAGGATCGTTGTTAGCGAGATAGATATATTGTGATTTTCTATATTCATTTGGTATTGTAGGTTCAAAATGTGCTATTACATTTAATTCTGTTTTATTGGTAGTGCGATGCGAAAGATCATAGTCAAATGTAGAATCATAATGGAAGGTCTTGTCCTGAAGGTCTGTGATAATTCCTTTCGTATCTAGTCTATTATCTAGAATCTTCCTATAATGGGACGGAAAATCAGAGCCTATTACTCCGACAATCGAAGTATCGGTATAAAAGCTAGAAGAAAGAGATGCAAAAGTAGCCGCGCCTCCCATAATTTTTATTTCAGTTTTAAAAGGCGTTCGGGTTGTGTCTAATGCAATTGTTCCAAAGACTGTTAACATAGCTCAAAGTCAAGATTTTATTATTCAGTAATTAAACCTTAATCATTGGTGTAGGCAATATGATCAAATATATATCAAAATAAGAACGCAAGTGAAGTGATGCGACTTATTGTAGCAATAACTGGCAGTTCTGGGGTAATTTATGGAATTAAGACACTTGAAGTACTTAGAGATCTTAAACAAGAGTCTCACTTAATTATCAGCGAGTGGGGAAAAAGAAATGTGATAATAGAAACTGAGAAGAGTATAGAGTATGTAAAATCTCTTGCTTCCAAGTTTTACAGCAATGATAATATGGCCGCAGCTATTTCAAGCGGATCATTTAGAACAGATGGAATGGTCGTGATTCCATGCAGCATGAAAACACTATCAAGTATTGCGAATGGTTATGACGATAATCTTATATCCAGGGCGGCAGGAGTTTGTATAAAAGAATCACGGAAATTGGTTATTGTACCAAGGGAAACACCTCTCTCCAAAATCCATCTTGAAAATATGCTCAAGTTATCTCAAATAGGTGTCGTTATATTACCTGCCATGCCTGGATTTTATTATAAACCAAAGACGATGGATGATATGATTGCTCATATTGTGGGAAAAATGCTCGACCAATTCGGTATTGAACATAATATTTTTAGAAGATGGTCGGAGCATTATTAGCCAGACTGATTTGGTTTATTCTTATCCATCTTGTTAGCAATTTTCTTGGATATTTTAAATGAAAATCCCATTGCCACAAAAAAGACAATAGAGCTGATAACAACTTGGCTCGTAACATCAGTAGTATAAGTTCTTACTATCAGCAGAGCAATAATACCTGGTATGGCCATGACCATTGCTACTACTGTACTTGCGGTATAGTACGTTGATTTTGAGACAGGATATTTATCAGAATTTTTACCTGAGCTATCACTCAATACGTAATACATGCGTAAAGAGACCATATAAATTATATTTAATAGATGTTACCTGCAGCTTTGTGTTTTATAATCTTTAAAATTGAACTGCAAGCTACTGCGTTATATAGGGATTTATTACCTTGATATATTTACTTATGAGAGAGAGAAGGAGTGACATGAGATAGCACGATATAAGAAAAAGTATTATTCTGATCTATCGATGAATTTTATCATACCTTTCTTTGCGCTGCTTTTTATAGGTGTAATGTTTTTTATAATTGCAAGACTCGATCGGAGTTATGTCGGTTTCTTACTTCTGGCTATCGCGTCTA
>DASQYF010000110.1:0-3094 GCA_035639375.1 Nitrososphaeraceae archaeon | reverse complement strand
AATCAGCAATATCGCTTTTGCTATCACGAAAACTTTCTGGCTCTTTTATTCTAAAATTATCACTTTGATTGTCACGGGTTCGGTGGGATGCAATACACTATTGTATGTAATCCAGTTATGCAATGTAAAATGATTTAGTCTGAGTGGAATAAGGCCTGGAATAGATTCTAAGAGCCGATTAAAACGCTCAATTTTGTTAACGCAAATATCTCTGATTATCATTATTGTCCATTTTTTTGCCCAGCACTCCTAGGCTAGTCTCTATGAACTGTACTGTGTCAAGCTGAAGCTTTTGGCATATCTCACTTCGGCTATAACTTTCGCTTGATAAGTATAGGACTCTGGCTCTTCTTCATTTGATCTTGCTATTGTTTCATTTGTGAGGTCATCTGTTACATTTCTCTGTTCTTGATTTTATGGGGTGTGTTACATTTTCCACGCTTAGCATATACTATAACTAATGATTATGGTAAAAAGTTGGTTTTAGTTTTGCGTTAAAGTAAAATAAAAAAGGGAGAGAACCTAACTGTAGTCCAGCTAAAGTGAAGGTAATAACAGAAGGAGCTGAGGTTTATTGCGAACGGCTGGGCAATGGTCCTCTTTTGTTGCTAATTGCAGGTGCCATGGAAGATGCAGGGTTCTACTCCTCTGCAGCGGATATCCTTGCTGAAAAATTTACCGTTGTGTCTTATGATAGACGATGTAACTCTCGCAGCTCTGGAAATAGAGACGCTGATATGACAGTTGCACAACAGGCTCACGATTCTGCTTCCATCATCAAAGCAATGGGATTTGATAAGGCCATCGTAGTTGGGAGGAGCGGAGGTGCCATCATAGGTCTAGAGCTTGCAGCAATTATGCCGGAGTTAATTGACTTTCTAATAGTCCATGAGGCTCCAGTGATTGAGCTTTTACCTGAACCAACAGCACAAAGATGGCGTACATTTGTTGATGAAATTTATGCGAAGAGTCAGCGTGAAGGACCGCAGGCTGCACAAACCGAATTCATGGCAGCTCTGGTAAACGTCCCTGATACGCCATATCCTCCCGATCTTAATGAACGTATTTGTGGTAACGTGGATTTCTTCTTCAAGCATGAATTCAAAGCTTTCTTTAAGTATCTACCCAACATTGAGAGTATCAGAAACTATAATGTAAAAATGATAACAGGTACAGGAAGAGATAGTGATGATGCGTACTATGTCCAGGCAACTAAGACTTTAGCGACTAAGCTTGGGTGTGAAAACGTTGAGTTCCCAGGTCATCATGATGTATCATTTTGGATGCCGGAAGAATTCGCTAATGCCATTTTGAGTACGTTAAAGCGGCATGGATATGGTTCGTAATTAAAATAGAGGATGTTTACCCAATCCCATCATATTGAAACTGCGATAGTTGATTGGCTTTCAGAAAGCTAAACATCCAATTCTGAAGGCAATCACTTAGTTATGAAAACATAAACAAGAGTTCCCTGCATGTATAAGCGTCCTGTTAGTTTCTCTATTTAGCTTTTTCATCTACTAACATTGTATGAGTTGGTTTGAACCTAAGACAAATCTGACATCTATGCGGTGGAATGCAGGACAGAATTGACTCAGATTTGCCACCCAGCCAGCATGTAGAGCGATTCTGTGTTTTATTATTTAGCTTTTTGGTATTCTAAGGTGAAGATAATACTACTATGATCCTTTTTGTAGTAATATCACTGTATTTCAATTAGCCAGCACAATTATCATCCCAAAGCCTTTGCAGACTTTACCATTATCTAAAAGAGATAACCGAAATAAAATCAACTTCTTTCATATGCTGTCTACTTCTAATATGACTGTGAACCAAACAAGATAGAGAGAGAGATATGAATATATCATGACTATAAATAATATACTGCACTTGAGAAAAAAAGTATCGACTTTACTCACATTATCCGCTGCAATTCTAATGATGCTGCTGAGCAGTCCACTACTACTACTACTACCACTCTCTAACCCTCTTCTTCAACCAGTACAAGCTCAAACCACTCTAAGTTTCCGAACACCGATACCAGCTAATGGGATGGCGACCGAACCTAATGTCCCTAATGTCAACGCTTCGATAACTTTTGATGCACAAGGAGGAACTTTTGTAAATCCATATAAGCTGGAGGCTAATGGAACATTTCAAATAACAGATTCTAGCAGTGGACAAATATTGTATAGTGGCTATTTCAACCGTGTACAGGCTGATAGTGGCTTTACCAATGTCAGCAACAGCGGAAAGCAAATTTTGGTATTTGGTGATCTCACCAAACCCAATACTCAAGAAGCTATTCAGATCGTGATATCTACATCCTGTAGTACATCTGCTAGTAATGACATCGGTGTAGAGAATCCCAACAATATTGCTCAAGATATCGGAGACTTTTCTGGTCCAGTTGAATGCTCTTCTTCTCAAGGAAAAGATACTACTACACAGCAGTCTTCTTCCTCTATGGCTGCTGGTAGCTCACAACATAGCAATAGAGATGGTGATAGAGAAAATTCGCACTATGAATCAGAATAATCAGTAATATTAAAACCAAAAGCACAGTGATTGAATATTATGACACCTTTTCTGTTATCGGTTGGAGCTTTCTCCGGTCTCATCACCTGTAATAGTGACATAAGCCCATACCACCCCGAATGTCAATAATATTCCTCCTCCAAAATATAGCAGTGCGGTTGTTCCTTCTCCTTGATAAGAGGAGTATCAGTTGTAGGTTCTACATTTGCTAATGTTTCACCTTTTTCTGTTACAAACCCGATAGCATCATCACCCTAGTAGCATTTGTAATTAACTCTAGTAAGGTTTCTGAATTCTTTAACAACACTGCTATTATTACTCTCCAGTCCACGTACTACTGGAAGCATCTACTATATTATAGGTCAATACACTAGATCATGCTAGCGTTTGGTTTGTTGTACTTTTTCTTAATACTTATTGCAGAGGTTATCATCTGTATTCCTGTTATTAAAAGTGTAATGGAAATACTACGAGCCAATTGACTATCCCCAAAGTTAGGAACTGTTATGGCTAAAGCAGAGACAGCAATGTTCATAGTTCCTACTCCGACAAGGAT
>DASQYF010000109.1:0-3741 GCA_035639375.1 Nitrososphaeraceae archaeon | reverse complement strand
ATCTCACATATTGGATGGTGTAGATGTTCATCTCCTTTTGTTTCCATAATGTATATGAACACATATAGATAAATAATGTTAATATCGGAAAAAATTAAGAAAGGCAAACTTTGGCTTCGCATTTGTAATTTATAAATTGGAAATAAATATGATATGGATTTCCTGAATTGTATTTATTATATGTAATCGAAGTTATTTTCAGATGCTTCAGAAGAAGCTTCAATCTGTTGCCATACTTTTATAAACATGGGACTACATTGGCCTTAAGTAAGTAATTCAAAATAGAATTATAGGCTTTAAGCAAGCTAGTTTGATATAGTTTGTAGAAAAGCTGAAGGGAAGCATATCGGTGGTATACATTAGCATACAATGTAGAGGAAGAATTAATTATTATAATCCACGCTCCAGAATATTAATTTAATACAAGAATATACGTTAAGTTATGATTTTTTTATCGGAGACAATAGATTGGTTATAATATCGAATTAAGAGAATATCTTACAATGTCTAATAAGAAATTTCCAATGTTAATCTATTAATATGATGTTCATTTTCTATTGTAGCAGATTATCTAATTTATTCTTCCCTTTCTTGTACTATGTATTTCTGCTGCTGGTAATATTACCAGTATGATACATAAACTCTGGGATTCTGACCCTTTTTCTCTTTTTCCTCAAACAACTGCACGAAATCTTTCAAAGATTTTACTCTGGAACTATAATTCTCCTCTTCTTGTTGTTGATTTTGGTCTCGTTGCCGTCGTATTGTTTTTCTTGTTGTTGTTATTGCTGTTTTTACTTTATTTTTATTTTTATTTTCTTCAAGTTTAGCTCTTTGGATTGTAATTTCAATAGCCTTCGGTAGTCTGGCCTTAAGTATATCAGATCTTACTATGCAATATCGATCCTTTTTGTCGTTGCCTTCTTCTGACCATGCTTCAGAGAATAAATGCTTTATTATATATGATTCTCCATCAAATACGTCCTCCTCTCTTAAATAGCCTAGGTATCCAAATTTATGTAAGCTCTTAAAGGTCTCTTTAAGTGGAGTATTAATTATTTCATTATGCATTTTCTCTAAGTAATTTTTCTCCTCGACTTGATCGTCCCACTTAAGGTAACAGTTAACAATACCACTTTTTTTATTTTTATTTTTATTTTTCTTCTTAATAGCTGAATATATGTCACTAAATTGTTTTGATATTATTTTATTATTTTCCTCATCATAAATAATTTGACCATTAGAAATGATCGTAGCATTAGCTCCCGGAGCAGAACAAATCAAACCACCTACTATCATTGCAATTGTTTGTATTGTTATCATAGAAACACGAACTGAGGTAATGGTCGTTATTATAGGCATTAATAAGATAAAAGAAGATATAATATATATTAAAATGCTATCTTAACCATATTTGGGATGACGGAAAAAGATGAGCAAGCTCGAAACCAAAATATAGGTTTGCTCTATCTAGTAAATTATATCTTAGATATGTATCACATAGAAGACATGTTATCTATAGTGCTTTGATAATTTCAATATATTGTCAAATACAAATGAAGCGGAGCGGTAAATTTGCTAAGTAAGATGAGATATTGCTACTACAGTACGAAATATAGATTAAATTTTATATTTATTTTTTTTATAGATAAATAACATATCATTTATCCAAGATTAAATGGCAGATTAAGTTTATACTTTTTTCTTTATCTCATTGTACACCTAATAATGAGATTAAGCATTTGACTATCAGATGCAATAAACAATACAAATAAAAAGGTATATTAATATTCTCAGAGTTTTATATGCAGATGCTAATGATTAAAAATTGTTCTTATTTGATCATTGCAATGTTTTTAGTTGCTTCTTCAATAATTGTTATATTTACATCAGCAGACCTGCAATTTACAAATGCGAGTAAAGAATCATCAAATTTTACTTCAACAATATGTATTGATGGAAAACCTTGTGTTACGACAATCTGCATTAATAATGAACCCTGCAGAACCCTGACATCAAATTCAACGACCAATACAAATAATTCGACCGATAAAGATAATATCATAATTCCTCCACAAGGAGCCGTTTGATATGAGATGAGAAGAAATCAAATGTCAGTTCTGCTTTTATGATCTGATGACACTAGTACAAATAGATGATAGTAAATACTTCCCTAGACTAAGAAACATACCTGACAGAAATATTAAAAATTCAAAACAAACTACCAAAAATCCATAACTTGAAGTAACTATGTAATTTCAATCACTTTAAAGATAAACGATTTATAATTGGTCTGCTTCTTTTATAATTTGAAGGATCTTAAGTTAATTTGTTAGGCTTAAATATCATTTACATTCATGAATGTACTTATTAATGTGGTTGCATCAAAGTAATTATGTATTATGTTCTGTTTTGTTTTCAATAATGTACCAAGCAAACTTATATGCTAAGATAGTCGACTGATTAGTATAGTATATATGGTCGGTTTTTGTCGCGCAAATAATGATAAAATTTCGGAAGCTGATATAGTAATAATTGGTGTTCCTGATGAATCGAAATCTCATGCAAAAAGAAAAGGCGCAAGCAAAGGACCTGATATTCTCCGTATTGCCTCAAGCGAGTCAGAATTCTTTGAAAGAAATGGTAAAACTATTCCTATTGTTCCAATGCGTGGCAGTATAGATAACAAGCAGATACTGGATTACGGTAATGTTAAGAGAGAGGATCTCTATCAGTTAGTCTTTTTTTTAGTTTCAAACAACAAAATACCTATTGTTATAGGTGGTGACCATTCTATTACTACGATAATACTAGAAGCAATCGGAGATTTATGCGGTAAAATAGAGTTACTTTATTTTGATGCTCATCCGGACTTTGTTTCTTCGACTAGAGATTACTATGGATCGGTAATAACCGACTCTTCAAGATCTATAGATTTTCAAAAGAGTATGTTAATAGGAACAAGGGCTGCTGAGTCTGAAGAATTGGAAAACGCCCATAAGGTTGGATTAGAAGTAATTACCCCTATTGATATAGAAGAATTAGGAATTTTAAAGGTGGCTGATAAGATCAGATCTAAAAACAATAATGGCAAAAAATACATATCTATTGATCTCGATTGTCTTGATCCTTCCTTTGCTCCTGGAGTTTCTTTGCCTTCTCCTTGTGGCTTATCAAGCATAGACCTTATCTATCTTGTAAAATTAGCAGTAGGAACAGGTATTATTGGAATTGATATTGTAGAGCTGTCTCCAGACTTTGACATCAATAATATTACAGCATTTTTGGCAGCACGAATTCTATCAGAGTCCATTGCATCTATGAAGTTAGACCGCAACAGCAGAAAGACTTAACACGATTTTACTTCTGTTAGTAGCTGACAATACTGTTATTACGGACGCATCAAATCTGTGCAAATATTTGGCTTTTGTTAATGACGTCTATGATTCGCTAATATATAATATCCATAAAGAATATGATTATTGGGTAGAAACAGCTACATGTGTGATTATTCGTGAAACTTCGATACACACATAGGCTTGTTTAATCATTCTTCCAATATCATTTGTTATTGTGTTTGCGTTATTTGGCCCTTTCTTTTCCTTTAATGATAGAGTGATATATTTGAAAGATTAGGTCCCAACTTTGGATAGGGATTTGCTACTACTACTACTAGTACTACTACTAGTACTGTACGTATGCTATCGTTTCTAGTATCTCTACTATGACCAAGAATAGAGA
>DASQYF010000108.1:0-2152 GCA_035639375.1 Nitrososphaeraceae archaeon | reverse complement strand
GAAGGATAGAAGCCCCGAAATGCGGAAATGGGTCAAGAGAATAAACAGGGCAGAGAAAAGTAATGAAGAAGAAAACAAGCGTCTAAAGTTTGCAATAGTAGCAGCAAACAACCACTATGCTGGATTTGGACCAATGTCTGTAAACATATTCAGAAAAATGGTAGGTCTGAAAGAAGTTACATGGGATCAGAAAGATAAAGGACAACAACAAGAAATTAGCAATAGCAATTCAAATACTTCTGATTTAAAGAACAAAAAGAAGACGCAGAGAACACTCACTGATTTCTTGCAATGATTCGACCGTTTTGTTATTATTATTATTATTATTTTGTATCACCTAAATCTAAATAACAACAATCTTCATTTTTTTATGAAAGTCAGTTTGATGTCTCATTATATTTCAATTAACAATTTATCACGGTAAAATAAGAGAACAGATAAAATTTTATAAAGCATTTGTCGTACTAATGTATCAAGTTACAATCGCATCTACCTTACATCTGTTCAATACAAAATAAGCCTGAATTGTCTCATCTGATCAAGAAGATCTCAACCTAGCAAGCCATAACTATTGCACTTCCAATCAGAAAGCACCATACCAAAGTCACATTTTATTTCTATACTAGCAAAATTAGATTTTATAGCTGACTCTATCGCTTTCTTGCTTTCTGTAGCAATTTTTTGATTTAAGGTGGTTTTATCTACAAATGGATTTGCTATAGTAGACGGTTGATAAGAAGAATTTATGTCTCCGTCAGCAGTTGTTTGCGATGCTACTTTCACATATCCAATTGCTGGTGAGCTATCATAATCTTTCGTAATTGTAGATATTATTAATCCGCTTGCATTTTTTATCGAAGTCGCATTGCCTATGATTGTGTATGTAGTATCAAATGTTCCTATACGAGAAGATCCTGAAGATATAGTATAAGAGTTAGTTGATATTTTTGTTATATGCACAGAGGAGTCGGAAAAGTCAGAAGTTGATGTCTGAGCGAATATGGGCTTTTGTAGCATTATATGGCCAACTCCGTCTATAGCGACAATAAAGATTACAGCAACTGTAATTACCACCAATACGATTGCAATAAAGTGTTTTTTGTAATTCATTTGAAAGACAGATACAGATAGAGATTAATAGTATATATCTATATGATGTGACATATAATTTATAAATATATGGTTACTTCTTTTGTGTTGATATTCTATCAGGACCGATTTTAATTCAAGAACTATTACAAAAAAATTTGCATTTGATAATAGCTTATCATGACAAAATAAACATCATGATATCATAACTTAATTAAATTAACACGTTAGAGTAAATGCTCGTCCGAGGAAAAGAAAATAATGAAAGAAGCAATGTGGATGTGCTTAATATGCACAACTACTATTTAGTCTTGTATCCATCTGTTGTCGCTTAATACTTCTGTTTCTTGCATATTAAACCTATGTATGAAGTTACAGGATACGATAATGCTGTATTCGCTGCCGTGATAGGTGTGTTTTAATATTGCTTACCACCTTTTTTACTTATTAAAGTGAATCTTAGAGGATAACCTTTTTGGATGTATAATCAATACGAAGCAATATTTAAGAAGCTAAAAAATAATATACATTCGATATTTTCAATTATCTTACTTTTTACACAATGCTATTGTTTTGACTGTTAACTCATTATGCATCAATAGAAAATTAAATAGAAGTAATCTTATTATTTAGACTTGTTTGTAGTGTATAATAACAATAGTATAACTTAAGGACATCTACGATACTGCAATATCTAACTGATCATGCTTTGACCAAGAATGCAATTTTTGACCCAAGGAATCGTTTAGCTCGCACATATTATTCACTTATAGGTTTATTCGCCTATTATCTGTAATATGATCTTTCGCTGTCTAGGTCTTGTGTCTGTTTCTAACAAGACTATTTGCTGCCAGGTGCCTAGCATTAAATTGCCATCTTTGAATGGAATAGTCATGCTTGGTCCTATCAAAGATGCTTTAATATGAGAATGTCCATTTCCATCATGCCAGGTATTATCGTGTTGATATTCAATATTTTTCGGAACAATTCTAGACAGCATTCTTGGAAAGTCTTGTTTGAGGCCAGGTTCATATTCTATAGTAGTAATTGCCGCAGTTGAACC
>DASQYF010000107.1:0-4533 GCA_035639375.1 Nitrososphaeraceae archaeon | reverse complement strand
ATATACTGTCTTAGTTAATTTTGAATAAGAACTAGTAAGAAATCTTGTGCTTACATTAAGAAAATGTATAAACAATCAAAAGAACACAAATGGAGAAAAACGTATCCACATTATTGTTATGATGGTGAGTAACTTCATTGTATAGTAAGTGTATATTGTATTGTAATTGATACTGGTTTTCTGAAAGGGTTAGCAGAGAGTTGCTTATTTATTGACCTATAGACCAATACATATGAATCCGCTGGTTGTGTGTGGTTCTTCTCCTGCACAGAGAGCTTGAATGTTATACTAACCTTGCGTTGTAGGTGCTCTTAATTGTTTCAAATATCATATTACTGATCTTTATGACTATGTGCTGCATTATTGCGAATTGTCTTTATGTATTTTGTAATAATGGTGCAAAGGAATTTTTGATTTTACTATTAGTAATCATCATTAAATAGTAGCGAGGCAATGACTCTCCTTGTTGCTGCTGATACGCTGAAATGACTTTAAAATAAGCACACGTAGCATTTCCTGCTTTACACAAGAAATCCTGTATCTCCTCATCATTCAGAATTGTTTGTTTATTTTTGGTTGCTCTTGCAGCCCAATGGTTTTCATGGGTTGGGGTTATCTCAAAACTATTGTTCAGCTCAGCATTTGATGATAAATCAATTGCTACTATATAAGCGGATTTTTTGGTCCAAGAGTTCACCTTTTCCTTCATGATTTCACGCAATTTCTCATACATATCGGTGATTGTCTTGTCCTTATTCGGTTCTAGTTGAGCATCATCTAATCTTTTGGAATCACACGTATGTTTCCTTTCAGTTTGTCCACTTTGTCTATCGTTATGACGAAATATAGTAGCTATATAAATAACTAAGCACTTTTCACACACATGACCTCTATATCCGATTATCTCTGAATAATCATCTTCCTCAAATATAGAATGTTCAGATAAGTTATTGTTAAATTCACCATTCTCAAAAGTCCTAGATGGCATATTAGAATAGACACCACCGCCACCGCTTTGCATGATCCTTTGTGGTTGTGGTTGTATAGTGAGAAGTTGATTAAATAAATTCTTGAATTCGATCATTCTGCGAAGAGGCTGTAGAATTTGGTGCTCGAGAAATTCAGAGAAGTTTTTGTCTGATTTCTCTTTCGGGGTTAGAGAGGCTGAAGATGGATGATGCGAATAAGCAAAAGGAAAACGAAAATTCTCTGGATTCGTATCTTTATAATATTGCATAGTATCATATCTAACAGGTTCATCCATTCCTCCATGCTGTCTCTGAATATGACGTTCTACGTTCCAGTGTCTGGTCGAAGACATTTGGCAGTTAGGACAGTTCCACTTTGTTTTCATCGTCGAGCGCATGTCCTATAGTATTGGTGATGATTGCTCCGGAGTTGCGCCGGAGTGACTCCAGTAACTCCTGTTATGGCATTATGGCTTTTCATTTATGCAATATAACTTTAGAATTATCCTATATAAAACTCTTCTGGATATAATGGCTTATACAATAACAGAAGTGAAGAACAACAGTAGAAACCCCCCACCTAATTGGTGTGATACAGGTAATGTAGTTGTTATTCCTGATATGCGAAAACAAAATTATGGCATATTGTTAATGCAAGTTCAGTTGCAGGATGTATAGGATTTCTCATCATGTCTGCATTTGCATTGGAAGGTTTGAGGAATCTTTCTCTTATGAACTCACAATTTGCATTTAAACTTCATAATATAATGTTATCCTATATTCTCCCTTCTTTTTCTTTTTCTTTTTGAAGGTCTCCCTCTTCTTAGCATAAATACTAATACTATTGTAATAGCAACCGGTAACAGTATTACAACAACAATTCTGCTTATTAAGACTCCTGTATCATCATTACTACCAACTACAGATGATGTAGGAGAAAAAGGGTTTAAGATACTTGGCGGAGATTGGTGAGGAACAAATACATTAAAAGTTGTCAAAGTTAGAACAGATGTTTCTTTACTTATACTTGTTACTACCTGATGAGTACCATCATCTGGAATATATATTTAACAGAGAAGTCGCCATTTGAAACTGTAATATTTTCAAATTTGAATAGCCTCTGCCCATTCGTTACAACAACTCTTGCCATGAAGTCTTTTAAATGCTCACTTGAAGTTAAATTCAATACACTAAATTTTAATTCAGTAAAAGTATCGATAATTGGCTTTTCTGGTTCGTATAGAAATAAGATCTTAATTCCATCTCTTTGGCTTATCCACTGTTGAGTTCTATTATTGTTAATAGGTAAATGAGCATAAGCGTAATGATTTTGTAAAGAAGAAGGGATTATTTTAGTTGAAATAAAAAAGCACATGGATATGAGAATATCAAAAACTAGAAAAACGATACACAATATTCGAAATGCCACTAGGGATCTAGACAATACGTATAATATTATTTACTCAAACTTAATATATAAATGAAAATTCCCTTACTGTTTATTTGCAAAAATGGATAACTTTATTATTGATGTATTTGGGGAAGCATACTTTAATGGTAGAGTAGCAGTAGCAATTTACTTTTCTAGGTTAAGACATGATTTCTACCAGATAAAGTCAGTAGATGAATCTCTCGTAAAATAATAGTCAAGGAAGCAGGACATGAATTAGGTCATACGTACTTTTGGTTTAAATCATTGTAAAATATAAAGTGCTTTATCTTTGTTAGTCTACTAGTTTTTCACATTGGATTGACATGCTTATTATTATCATCATCATCCACAAACCCTTTCTAATGTCTTTGAGTTAAATTCCTAGCCTTATTTTCCTTCTTCTTGTTGCTGTTTTGGAAACCTAATTCTTGCTTCCTAGAAGTGCTTCTTATGACTATATGATGATGATTCTTTCTATATCTTCTACTTCTTATTGTAAGTCTTGTTGAAGTCTGGATGATAAAGTATATCAATTAAGAATTGTTAATAAGTCCTTTAATTTTCTCTTTAAATTCTGGAGACATATCTTCAGGTTGCACAGAATGTTCTTTAAGGGCATGATTTTCAGCCTTTCCCATAATTTCATCTTCAGTTTCTCCATTCATAATAGTGTCACAATCAAATCCTGCATCACGACACGCTAACGTTTTCATAATTAAATAGAAACATTATGTCTTTTAAATAATACAGTTATCTTTCTTTCCCACTTTCTGAAAAGTAATTGTTTATTTATTATTCAAAGAACTAACTAGTAAAGTGCATGAGTATGTACTTTCTATTTTAATTATTCTTTAGTGAATGTATTGGGTATAAGAAAAGAACAGTAATTTTTTATTATATGCTATATTGTTACTTATATCATCAGGAAATTAAAAGGTAAAAAAGAAAGAAAGAATACGGAATATCGATGAGTAATATTTGTAACTTATACAAGAGCAAAGAAAAGTGCGATCTTGTTCTTATTATGATAGATATAAATTTGTATTCTTCGCTTAATGCAAAGATCCTATATTAGATTTCGTAGTAGTAGTAGATCTGCTTATATAAAGGATATGGAAACAAACAGGATTTAAAGTAGCTCTATATTGTTATATATAATCCCAGATATATTAAAACATGAACCAAGGTAAAGAGGACAACGAACAGATAACAGAGCCTATTGCTAAACTTATCGAAGAGAAAAATTTCGCTTTTATATCTACACTAATGAAAGATGGCTCGCCACAGGTTACTCCTACATGGATAGATATTGAGAATAGAACTATTCTTTTAATAAATACTGCAGAAGGCAGACTAAAACACAAGAACGTATCAAGAGATCCAAGAGTAGCAGTTTCAGTAATTGAACACAACAATCCGTATCATATGGTAGCGATTAGAGGAAGAGTTGTAGAGCAAACAAATACAGGTGCCGATGAGAATATTGACAAACTTGCAAAAAAATACCTTGGAGTGGAAAAGTATCCATTTCGTTCACCTGAAGAGAAACGGATTCTTTTAAAGATAAAACCAGAAAAAGTATTCTATCAACCTCCAAGATAAGTGATCATTGCTACATTCAAAATAGAGTCAAATTACTATTAACAAGTCAGACTAGTTGTTAATGTATTTTTTATTCATTTTAATAGAAACGTAATCATAAATTTAAATGCTGTGACAAAGAAGAATATAGTAGTAAGATTTGGATGTTATCTTTATCAAGAAGGCTTAGAATATAATGAGATTAAAAATATTGCTATAGAATGTGAAAGATTGGGCTTTTATTCTGTATGGCTTAAAGATAATTTTATTCCTTGGACTAGTTCTTATGTCTTAGGCCAGAAAGAGACAGGAGATCAAAATCAAAAAGAACCTATGCTTGAATGCTGGACAACGCTATCCTCTCTTGCATCTATAACCAAGAGAATCAGGCTTGGGGCAATTCTTGTTAGCCCTTATAGATATCCATCTATTCTAGCAAAAATGTTGTCTACTTTAGATATAATAAGTAATGGAAGAATAGAATTTGGATTGAGTGCTGGTTGGTATCAAAGGGAATTTTCATCATACGGTTTTAGCTTTCCAAAAGGTTCT
>DASQYF010000106.1:0-10616 GCA_035639375.1 Nitrososphaeraceae archaeon | reverse complement strand
CGTAGCCTATGTTTTGTTCTAATGTCTTCAAGTTGTTGTCTAGGAATACAGGCCAAGTTGAATTGCTGTTTAGACTATAATAACTGATTGGATCCTTTCCAACACCGACGTCAACACTGACGTACCAAAACAAAAAGATATACAAAAAAAGTACCGCAGCTGGAAAATAGATTCCGATAATCTGATAAAAAAATCTCTTTAAATATTCTGTAAAATTTTGGTTGGGACTAATATCTTTGAAAAAATCAGATAATGTTGTTCTTCCATTTCCTTTACCTTTTGCTACTTCATCGGAAGACATGTGTTACACTCCTTTTATATTTCTTTTTATGGTTTAAACCTTCCGTTTTTCCTTAAGTAAGCAAAATACTTTATTTGAAAGGTCAGTATTTTGCACTGGAAAGGAAAAATAGATATTAATAGAACTAATTCAAAAAATTATATCAGTGATCGACATAGTTAGGAATTCGAACTAATTATCTGTTGATAATTAATGCATAGAATTGGTCAGGATCTAATGTGTACTTTCAAAAACAAGACTCAATTGAATTTTCATTTGCATCCCTCTGGGCCCGGACCGATATTAAAATTCGTAAATCAAATTTAATTTTATATGTTTAATGCATTTAGATATGTCATAATATTCATTGTATTATATGTGGTAATAATAATGACGTCTGGTTATGTGTTGACCACTGGCAACAACATAAAATAGAATGTCATAATAGAAGAGAGCAATAGTTAATTCTCGTCTTGTCACTACAATATAGAAGATTACATATATGCCACCAACTTTTAAATCAATATAGACAAAAACCTTAAATCGAAACTATATAAACAATGTTTGTGCCTCGTCTAAATAAGATAGCTCTACTGATAGCTATTGATACCTACTATAACAAGGAACCTGACTGGTCACCTTTACTTGAGCCGTTACATTCTTGTAAAAAGATGTCATTGATCTCTAATTTTCTTTTTTCAAAAGATATACAATATATGGAAAGCAAGCCTCTTATTGGACCCAAATCTAACAAACACAATGGATGGGGACGAGTACGTCAGGCTATTATTGATTTCTTCATTGATTCAAGAGATAGCGTGATTATTGAATTAGTGCCGCTCTCTAAATACAACGTAATATGATGAATAATAAGCAGGTTCTCATGTTGTTATATCAGTACAGTATGTTGCATTAAAAATTGCGAATACTATTTTGATTTGGATTAATCAGATAGTTCTGGTTTTCTCTCATCAAGGAACCTAAAGCCAAGTTTGTAGCCCTTATATGCAGATCCTGGCTGCAAAAATATCAACAGGTTAATCCTACTATTATCCATACTGATTCTTTCTCAGATTAAGGTAATCTTATCGATAATGCTATTTCTATATAGTAGATGATACTTGCTGCCAGCCTTATTTTTTATGTTACGAGTCACCACAAGTTGAGGTGAAATCATCGCTATCCATAATACCGGTTTCAATGTCAATAATCATCAAAAAATATAACTGATAGGATTTTGGGTTCGATATTAAAATATTCCCTGAACCAGAGGCATGATTCATGTCTTCTATAGACTGGGTTGTCACGGTCTCGTCCCCAGCCGTGACTATCACTTTTAATTCATTAGTTGGATCAAATCTGCTCCATGAAAATTTTACGTTGTCCCCTTAGTTTATTTTATAGGTGATATTACTGATATTTCTTATACTCAATGTAAATTATTTTATATGTATTTTAACCTCTTATCGATAACCGCTATATAGATACATTTGAAAATTGGCATAATATCTGATACACATGATAGTATGGAGAAGATTAAGAAAGCTGTCAAAATATTCAAAGATAGCAAAGTAACATTTGTACTTCACGCTGGCGATTATGTTAGCCCCGAGGCCGTTAGATCTTTTCAAGGTGTAAAACTAATTGGAGTTTTAGGAAATAATGACACAGACAAATCTGGATTAACTATTGCCTTCAATGAAATTGGAGGTGAACTCAAAGGCGAGCTCTATGAATTCAAAGAAGACGGTTTAAAGTTTGCCGTTTATCATGGAACTAGCTGTCAACAGAAAGAATCGCTAATACATTCCCGAAAATACGATGTGGTTATTTGTGGCCATACGCATCAATTGCAAAAATTAAACATAGGTAATACAATGGTTATTAATCCAGGAACAGCAAGAGGATGGTTATTTGGATATAAGGCAACTTTAGCAGTCTTCGAAACTGTAAGTAATAAACTAGAATTTATTACGTTAAATTAAGTAATAGACTGTTATTATGTATCTTTAGAAAATTCTTGTAGCATCAGCAAAGATTAATTGATAGCGTCATCATAAGATCAGCATGAATCCCAAAACAGGAATACGAACTGAGGGTTCGAATCCGACCCGGCCCGTTCCAATCTTGACGCTTTATTTAGGCCCATGTCATAATATTATATGAGATAATTGGCGGCGGTAACTGAAGAGCAAGATCCTTTAGCCATGTTCTTATATGCGCTAAAAGCTCCGGAAACAAAGAGACAATATCCTCGTCGGTTTAAGGTCTTTCTTGACTTTCTAAACCTGGAGGGTACATTCCAAGAACAGACAAAACAATTCTTGATGAAAGCAAGAACAAATCACCAATGAGCTCAAGATAACTTTATGCAGTTCATTGCTTTCCAGATACAAAGAGCTAACCGCAAAGAAATAGCTGAATGTACAATTTCAAATTATTATAAAGCAACCAAATTATTTTGTGAAATGAACGATTTATCTCTGAGTTGGAAGAAAATATCACGCGGTTTGCCAATAGGAAGAAGAGCGGCAAATGACAGGGCTCCAAACCATAGAAGTGATACAAAAGCTAGTAGAATATCCAGACCGACGGATAAAACCAATTATCTATACGATGGCTTCTTCAGGAATTAGAATAGGTGCATGGGACTATTTGCAATGGAAACATGTTACTCCTTTACATAACGGTATTGGTGATGAGATAGTTGCTGTTAAACTTCTAATTTATCCGGGAGATCAAGAGCAATACTATACATTCATCACTCCAGAGGCTTACACTGCACTGAAAGAATGGATGGATTTCGTGCTGAATATGGTGAGAAAATAAATGGAGATTCATGGCTTATGCGTGACTTATGGTTGCAAATTTCCAATGGAGATCAGGAGTAAACTTTATCTATTTGACCTAGTAATTGGCCTTATGAAGGAAATGAGTATTTTTATTCGTCCTGAGGATCTTCCTAAAGTGACTGAAATTCTAAATAAGCATAATGTCGGTGGTTTGGCTTTTTATGAGGTAAACGCTAGAGGCCGGACAAAAATCAAAGAAGTACAGGAGATGGTACGTTCCTACATGACGGGGAGGAGAATTGCTCCAGCAGATGAAAAGAGACTTAAGATTGAAACGATTGTACCTGATTCATCTGCAAATCAAATCGTTGACGATCTCGTAAAGATACGTTCGGGATCTGAGGGGCATGGGATGATCTTTGTTAAAGAAGCTGTAAATGCTCATGAAATAGGAACAGAACTAAGCGGCGAGGCTATATTAACTGGTAAAAAGTAGCTCCTAAATTGCTCCTGCTGCTTCCAGAGCTGTAACTGATCTTAAGCCATGGATGCATGGATTTTAATTTCCAAATTCTTCCAAACTGTCTATACACCAATTCCAGATCAATTTATTCCTGATTTAATTTATAACGGTGATCTTAACTTTGCCGCTAAAGGACGATGTGGTGATATGGCATTTGCAGCCCTAGTTTATTATTATTATTATCCTCCATTAAGTTGAGGAATGATTGCATGGAAAATGATTACTAACAATGGCAATTTTCTCTTCCCTTGTTACTTAAAACGAATTCTATTGTTAACTAGATGACAACATAATCTATGAAATTATAAATAGCGAGGATAAGGACTGAATAGGCAACTATATGGATTATCTATTACTAACTAATGAAGTTAAAGAATTATCGATGCAAAAGTCATACTTCCCTATAATGTATTAGACTCTACAACTGATTATGTTTGTACATTGATTTGATGGAGTATATGATGCTATAATAATAATGATGATGATGATATTTAATAATATCATCGGATGATACTAATACTAGAAAATGACCAAGACTCAACAGTTTTCAACAATACTTTGAAATCCAAAGTTAGAGAAAAACTTAAAAACCTTCGACACGGCTCATGATTGTGCGTCTAAAGTTAAAGCTGATTATAATGTTTTCAATAGTTATTATCGCTGCAGTTTTATCTACTTCATATATATCTTTCAAATCTCTTGAATCAGCAGTAATAGACTCACAACTTCGACAAATGGGTCATGAAGTGGAAATCAAAGCGAATTTAATTGATAATCTTAATTCCAGAGCTTCAGAGGATTTGCTATTTGCTGTCAAAAATCCGATATTTGTAAAATATTTTGAGTTACCTGATACTAAGGCAGGAGATATATACAAAAATGGTGTAATACAATTTACACCACAACAGAGAATTCTCAAGAACGAACTTAACCAGTGGATTTATGACTTTCAGAATAAGTTCTCTATAGATGAGACTTGTTTAATAGATAAGACAGGGCAAGAACACACTAGACTGGTCATGAAGAATATTGCACCTGATAGTGCTCTCTCTTCTAAAGAATCAGCTACACCATTCTTTAAACCATCGTTTCAAAAAAATATTAATGAGGTATATTTGCAGTATCCTTATGTTTCCCCAGACACCGGAAGATGGGTTTTTGCATATACTACTCCAATAGTTCTTAACGACGGGTCAAAACCTGCGTTTTATCATTTTGAAATTCCTTTGAAATCTTTTCAGGATATAACTAAAGTTGATGTAGGTAGGGCTTATGTGATTGATTCTTCTGGAAGATACTTGGTAGCTGACTCCGATCATGTTTACAATCAAAGTCTGAATTCAGCACCTTTTGGCCAATCTCCAAAAGACTTTTTTCCTTCGATAAGTACAATTTCAACTTCTTCTAAATTTAATGAAGACATCAGAAATGTATTGGCCAATAATAGTACAAATATCGGTCATGTAACCTATTCTGCAGATGGAGAATTGCATTATATTGTCTTCAAAAGGTTACCTATCTTTGGTTGGATTTTAGCTTACGAAAAACCATATTCATTAATGATGTCAGGTAACTATAACTTGGATAATCTTGCAGTTATGCTATTTGTAATATCTCTTGGTATAATTGCGGGTGGGTTGATAGCAATATACATACTATCAGATAGAATTACTAATCCGATCATAGACTTTGCAAGAAAGTGTAAAAATCAAGATGTAAGTAACTTGCAAAGAATTACTCCTATAGGCAAGGACAAGGAAATCAACCAAGTTATATATGCATTTAACGAAATGATAGAAAGAGTAAATGCAATTGAGAAACAAAAAGAAGAATTTGCTTCGATGGTTACACATGAATTAAAATCTCCGCTTACTCCTATTATTGGATGGTGTCAGACTCTAAAGAACCCAAAATTGATAGGACAATTAAATAGTAAACAACTTAATGCAGTAGATGTAATTCAAAGGAATGCAAAAAGACTACTGCAGTTAGTTGGAGATATATTAGATGTACAAAAACTCGATCTTAATAGAATGAGGTTTGATACTCAACCTGTAGATGTAGATGACCTATTAAACTATATGTATACTAATCTTCAAAACGTAATGGCTCAAAAGAATATTAAACAAATCAATTCTACAAAAGAGCAATTGACTGTTAGATCAGATAGAAATAGAATAGAGCAGGTTTTAAATAATCTTATTCTTAACGCAGTAGATTTTGTCCCTTCTGAAGGTGGTAAAATTGAATATGGTGCTCAAAGTAAAGGTGATGACGTAATCTTCTACGTAAAGGATAATGGAACAGGAATATCACCCGACAAACAAAAGAATCTTTTCCATAAATTTTACCAGATCGATACTTCAGTTACTAGGAAACATGGAGGATCAGGATTGGGCCTAGCTATCGCAAAAGGGATTATTGAATCACTCGGAGGTAAGATATGGGTTGAAAGCGAACTAGGAAAGGGAGCAAGCTTTTATTTCACCATTCCAAAAGATAGAACTAAAACAACAATGAGCGAAAAAGTAATGGATATCAAAGAGACAGCTAAATGAAAATACTGGGAATAGACGATAACGCAGACATAAATGAACTGCTTGACACCATCTTAAATGGGAGTGGTCATGAATTTATTTATGTGAAGAGTGGAATTGAAGGGCTAAAATTAATTCACGAAAAGAAATTCGATATTGTATTACTAGATTTAGCTATGCCTGAATTCAGTGGATTTGATGTAATTAATTCGCTTCTGAAGGACGGACTTTTAACTAAACAAAAAATTATACTATTTACTGCTTCATCAGTATTAGATGTAGAAATAGAAGAACTTGTAAAAAAAGGAGTTCATTCTTGTATAAGAAAGCCTGTGGATGTAGATTTACTTTTAGAAAAATTAGAGCAGTTGCAAGTTTGATATGATATCGACGGTTTTGTAATATGGTTTTAATGACGTCTAGCAGTTCAACACAATCATATTATGAAATAGCGAATAGGATAGTAACGATTGCGTTAAGTATTGCTATCATTTTTCTTGCAGAATCGTTATATTTTGGTAATCAAGCTTTGGCTGCATCATCTAATTCTAAGGATGACTGTCCAGTATTTTCAATCAAGAATGGATGTGATCTTTCTGGTTGGCTTCACTTAATTATTGATGGTTTAATAGCCGCTTTTTTGGGAATATTTTTTCATCATCTAGCACACAAACAGGGTCTAAAATTAAAAAAAATAGTTAACGAACATGATGCCATGAAAAAAAGGAGAAGAGAATTTGCAATTCAATCTTTGAAGAATCACTTTACCACATTATTGTTTTCAATGTCATTGATAAATAAGCTAGAACCTATGTATGCTAGCGATACAAAAAATCGTGATAATATAAAAGATCAAATTAATAGAAACTACGAAATAATCTCTCGTGTAATAAATGACATTAAAAATACATTGCTTTTCTTAAATGATGTTCTAGAGCCACAAACCATCGATGATGTCAATAAGCTTTGCCAAACTATTCATCAAGGTTATGTAAAGGATGTGGATAAGCAATTAAGATTAATTGACTATACTGGAACAAAGAACAAGATTAATGGTCTATGTAAAACATTTGATGAATTGCATCCTGCGGTGGTACCTGTCCAAGAATTGTTCCCACGTACTTCTTCCAGTATACAATCTAATAATCGTACACTAAAGAAGTTCAACTATCAGGAATTAGCCTTATATTGTAGGCGCCTTTTAAAGAAGGTAGATTCTAGCAAATAAATAAATATATAGAATAAAATTACTGCTAATACGTATATATTTTTATCCATTCTATTATTAAGAACTCGACTACTTTTCCGCTACTATACTCGGCCTTTTATCAATTATTTGGTTCTACATGATAACTTCCTCTCTGATTAGTGATTAAGCTCTTATATCTATGTCAAATCCTGTTCTAATAATTAATATAAAAAAGGAAAGAGGACAGAAGGAGAAAAAGAAGAACCAGCTCCACGATTATTAAAAACACTTGAAGACTTGCTACATAATAAAGTCAAACAAAAGAAAGAACAAGTGCATAAAACCAAGAATATAGCACAGAATGACAAATTAGCTATAGAGATTGATACTCTGCACTGGGTAATAGCACAGAGTCTTTCTATCAGAAGACTGTTGAAAGGAGAGGAGAGCGAGCTAAGCTATGATACTACAACTGCAATCACAATAAGATTGAGGGAGGAATAAGAAGGAGAATAAAAGAAGGTAGGCACATAATGAGTCAATCATCATCAGGAAGATGCGGAATATCAAAAAGTCTCGAATATTTTACACAGTTCTTCATCATATTCTTCATTAGTATTGCTGCAGGGCTACTGGCAACTATTTTTGTGTATACAGAAGAAGAAATCATTAGCAGAAGTAGTAACAATAACCACACTGACAGCAGCAGGTACGATTACAACGGTGATGATAATCTAGTAATAGGTTATATCATTGATGTTGCTAGTAATAGTAACATTATTCTCATCAAAGCAAATAGAGAAGAAAGGACATTTCATACTTATTAAATCTAAGGTAGTCTTGCAGGAAGGGTCTACCCCATCTCTCCCATTGAATTTAGGTTCGCTTAAACTTGTTCCAGTTTATTTTAATTTCAGAGCTGGTTTAAAACTAATTCCTTTCCGCATAGCTCCTCCTGTCCACTCTGGCTCGCTGCCTATATAGGAGTTATATTAAAGTTAATGGGTTAATTCCATTTCTTACTGAATGTCATCATCATATCAAAGTTAAATGTTTTCTGTTCTTGGTAATATAGTATTGACAGCAGCAGCAATAGCAATAATTACACTGGAAAGCCGCAACTGCAGCAATCAACTATAAATAAGATTGAGCCAGTTGTCAATACTTATTTTCATAATAATATAGTAATAATATCAGCAAAAACGTTGTTTAATACTCGATTCATTTATAAATCTTTTAAAATAGGCATAACAGTTCAAGGAATAATTTAATTGCCAGCTTTAATATCTATATTATGATTAAATGGATTGATATTAAAAGAAATGGAATGCATCTAGAAAAGTTTATCATCATATAATAAAGCGACATGAAGGAAAAATTCAGATGCTGTCTACACTATATAGTGCACTTTTAGGATGAAATGCTACCCATTCAAACCAAAATCCTTCATCAAATGGTAGACGTGTGAGTTGTTTTCCTTTCATCTGTCCGCTAATTGCTTTTCCTTCAAAATTCCATAAGCTACCAGTTTGTTTATCAATAAAAGATTTATCTTTTGTATTATAATCAAATTGCAGTAACACTATCGTCTGTTGTCCTCCTCCTCCTACACCTTCTACAAGAGGATCATATGCTCTTACCATAAAAGGATATGATGAAAATAACGCGATAGATTTACCATTCACTTGATCATTGATGACCTTCTTATTTTCTATATCTTGTTGTTTGTATGCTTTGAATTGTCCTTTATTTTCAAATCCTACTACAATTTCTTTTAAATCAAGCCTACTGTCTTTATTAGAGACTGGGAATAGCACATCAGAGTTAGTGTAATAGTCTCCATATGGATCTGCTCCATAAGGCCTATTGGAGCCAGTATCTCTTGAAAGTACTTTGCTATCAGGATACAATTGTTTCCACTCCTTCCAATATGCTACATCAAATGGGACTCTTTGCAATTTAGTACCTGCGTATTTACCAACAATTCCTTCTGCTAGAGCTTGGCTCCAAAGAGTTTTAGTTGTTCTATCATACATTACAAGATTACTGTTATATAATTTACCTGAAGTTCCAAATTCAATTACTACTCTTTCATCTATTGTACGATTGAACACTTGATTGGTAAAGCATAATGGACAGTAAGTTATGGCAACAGGAACAGCACCAACATTATCATTAACAATTTCGTGCCATACTAATATTTGAAGAGGATATGCTCTAACATCGCCATTAATATTCAAACCAAGTACAAGTTCAGAATCTTTCAAAAATTTGGAAGCTTCTTGTACAGATATAAATTTAGGATTATCTATTGATGGAATTCCATCAGGAGGCGGCCCTCCACTCACTATTTGATCTAGAGGAACAATACTCTTTTCTTCTTCAGTGGTGGAGGCGGCTCTTTGTAAATTGGTAATATTATTATTATCATCAGCAGAAGAAGTAGTAATAGTAGAGATAGGATCAGTATTGATAGTAGAAATGATAATAAATAATATAGATAAAATAACACCAACTACGGATAGTATGCTTACTACAGCAACTAGTGTTTCTTTATTGGTCTTCTTCGTGTTCTTGTGACTGTCGTAATAACTCAAATTCTATCTCTCTCCTCCTCTTTGTTATTGTCAATGCTCTTCAACATTTTGCTCATTATTTGGTTGATTGAATCTTTTTGTATTAACCCTGTGATTTAATTCTCTCTTAAGCTTTAGTGCAGATAAGCTTGTAAAGCCAAATACTATCGCCAGTCCTATATACGAAAGTAGTTTAGAGTATTCTATTAGAACTACAGACAAAGTACTCCCGAAAATTGAAGGCAGCATAGATAATATCAATAGCCAACTTCCACAACATCCTAAAGGTACTAGAGAAAAGAAGGAGAAGAATGAACTAAGTGCTGTACTTCCTGAACCTGTACCAAGAATTCCTTTTTTGTTTTTATCTAAACTGCAACCCAAGCCTTTAGTGTAAGTATAGATAAAAACCTGCGTCCCTATTCCTGCTGCTAATCCAAAAATGATAATTGAGTTTATTTTAAAAGCAGCATTAATAGCAGCAATAGGAGAAAGACTAGGTGTTGTAATAACAACTACCGCAAGATAAACTATTGTAGTCACAATACCTATAATTATCCCATTTACTAAAGCTTTTTTGCCATTATAGCTGATTATATGAGTAACTCTAACTTTCATGTAGTATCTGATGTAACTATTCAAATTCTAGTATTTATGATGAAGCTCTAACAGTTAAAAATAATTTGAAGATTTAAAGAAACATGAAAATCTATCAATTT
>DASQYF010000105.1:0-14450 GCA_035639375.1 Nitrososphaeraceae archaeon | reverse complement strand
TTAGAAAGAAGTAACAACTTTATAAGTTCACATATTGCTAAACACCAAAGAATTTGATTGAGATCGTTACTACATATAGTAACACGATGTAACTATCTTCCCTGTAAGAATATCTCTTAATTTAAGATTTTGTAAATTGTTTAAAGTCAAAAGTTTTTTAACCTGTATTGAACTTATTAAGTGAAGTTATATGATGTTTTGCTGGTGGGAATTGAATCCAAATGTCAAGTCTGAAACAAGAGCAGCCGATTTCAAAAGATCAGAGTCAAAAGAATTCTATGAATTAGTCGCGGATATAATTTGGAAAATATTAAGTTGAGACTTTATTGTAAAGATATCTGTCATAAATACAAAGCCCATAAATCTTCCAATGAACGAAGTTATTACATCAAAGGTCATAAAAGGTGTATAGAATGTGAGACATTTCTACAATGGGATGGACTTAAATGTCCTTGTTGCGGGCGCATTCTAAGAACCAAGCCACATAACACCATTTCAAAGGGAAAATTACGTCTCAAACAGGCTTATTTGGAGGCTATTTAATGAAATGATTGAGGAATGCAAAGATGGCAAAAACATTTCTTAAGTTATGAGTCATATTAACAATGTCATTTATCAGCATATACATACTGAACAAATTAAGAATTGCATTCAGGACATTCCTCAATAAACATTTTTTCTGTATAATTTATTTCATCAGTTCCCAGAATAAAACCCATGTTTTTACATGTTTGACATACATACATTTTGCAAGCACGGTTGCTATCAGAGATGTCCTGCTCATATTTGATACTCATAAAGAGTCAATCCACTCCGTAAGTGTCGTATTCGCGGTATAAAAAGCCTCTCTCAATATGTGATTAAATCATAACGCGTATCGCAGACAAATACTACTAACAGCAATTTCTAAGAGGAGCTACTGTTAATTACTAAATGTAAGAAAAATTAAGGAGTTATTGTTTCAACTAAAAGTCATATAATTATATTGATATATACTATATTTAAAAAATATATATCTTAGCACGTAAAAACAAAATTTTCGTATTTTTATTACTATAACCATTATTTCATAAAAGTCTATGTGTAATGAAATAGAAAAGATAGAGTGCGCGTTTACAATACACAATCGTTGATAACACAAATAAAAATATAGGAAAAAGAGCAATTGAAGCTATTTTTTATATTTAGGATACCATATATTTCTATATTTACAGTACCAGACAGTAATTATTATTGCTCCACTTACTATCCCAAATAATGAATATACATAAGAATTTGTTATAAAAAAACAATAACCTGCTAGTCCTTCTAACGTGTCATCTTCATGAAAAGAATCTACTTCTTTTCTTGTTAATTTTGATAAACAGTTAAAACCTTCGTTATTTAGATATATCGCAATAATGCCACTTGCAACTAGTAGTAGTAAGCCTATCTTTAGGTACCTATTTTTTATAACTATAAGATACATTTCTTTCATAAATGATTTTTTCATACAAGTACAAACTGCATTTCTTGTATCATTTAAAAAATTTGCTTCTCTGAAATAATTTTTAGGTGTACTGTGATGCTCAATAACACCAATTTTTGAGAATCAATGCATGTCAAAGTAATTAACTCCTTTACCGACAACGTTCAATCTTGCTGGTTCCATCTACTATTTTCGCTAAGCATCTTGTTACTCTTGTTTGCATAGAGCAGAGGTCTTTGATATAACGCTACGTTTGTTAATATCACATCAGTTCTAGCTAACTGCTACTGTCTATAGCGTACGATCATATTGATCCATGCAAGTGGTATTTTTGATGTTTAAGCATCAAATTAACCGTAAAAGACTTCGCTGATAAGAAGTAGCGATCACCTCTAAATTGGATAAATCATCTGGAATTTGGTTGTTGATCTAAGCTCCACTACATTTACTAACGTTATAATAGTGAACAACATTAGTTTAGTGAAAGTATCTCGTGATCTGATAATATCGACAATCGTATGGTTTAATAGCTCAGCAACTATTGATTATACAAAAGTTCACATTTATATTCAAGGAAGTCGCGGCGACCATGATCTTATTAACTCAATAGTAAGCAAAGAAAGATAAAAAAGACTCAATCGAAATCAATAATTACAGCTCAAAAGTCAATAGACAAGTAAGGACAATAAGATACATTTTTGGAATCGACGTGATAATTTGAAATAGATTTCTCTCCCTTGATTTGATGAAAGTCAGTTTTAATTAGCATCACATAAAGATTCTACTTTGAAGATACCACTATCATTTAATTTCACACAGAGATAATCATTTCAAATATTGGCTCAATGATTTTAGCTGCTAATGTACTTTTTGATGATAACTCAAGCTAACTGTGTCTTAACATTTACATGAACCAATAAAGCATCTCAGTATGGGAGACACACGCATCCTACGTAGTGCCTATAGTCTCTTCTTATACATTAATTCGGAAATTATTGCATCCGAATTATAGAAACGAATTGTAAAAAGAGCTGCTAAAGCGGCGCCGGAAACCGTTTTCTTTATCTATCATATTGCCTCGACACTTGCTTTAATTAGATAGAGAAGCCTCTGCTCCTCACTATGTTCTCAGTAACGATAGAAAATCAGTTGACAGATATGTACAATATTAGTTCCATTGATATAGGGCTAACCTTGATGAATGAACAATTAGAAGGGCCCGTAGCGTAGTCAGGATATCGCGGCGGTCTTCGGAACCGCAGATCAAGGGATCGAAGCCCTTCGGGCCCGTTATGATAATGTTCTTTTAAGTGTATTCTACTAAAATAAAGGTGTATAAAAAAAGTACTATAGTGAGCTCAGAATCAGAATCATATCACAGGAATGCGTAAGCATTGGTATGAAACCATCCTTCTTATGTTATCCTTATTTTCCTGATATGTTTCGTATCTTTTTGCAGAATCTATTATTATACATTTATGGGATAAGTTAGCGTTAGTATCTATCAATAGGGAAAATTAAATTATTGTTATTACTACAAGTCTTTGATTCTATTGTTTCCCAATAAGGTCTAGAATAATTTTCAAATCGTCACATTTATTGTCATTAGGAGTTTCCATTATTAGAGGTAACCTCATGATAACATTGTGTTTAAGTAGAGCTCTAAATCCCACTATTCCAATATTGCCAAATCCAATATGTTCATGTCGATCGCGATTGGAGTTTATATTATCCTTAGAATCATTTAGGTGCACCATTTTTAACTCCTTTAATCCTATTATGTTGTTGAATTGTTCAATAGTTGCATTTACATTATCTTCAGTACGCAAGTCATAACCAGCGGCGAATGTGTGACATGTGTCAAGGCAAACACCAAATTCTCGAGCAGAGTTTAATTTGTCAAGAATTACTCGAATTTCTTCAAATTTGCTTCCTATGTTGTTTTTCTGACCTGCACTATTTTCAAATAATATAGTAACTGAGTTACCATTTTGATTTGAGGATGATTTGTAGTAGCGGTCAAAAGCAAAACTACAAGCTTTAACTACCTGACTAATTCCATTATCCGATCCTTTTCCGAGATGACTGCCAAGATGTATTACTAGGTAAGGGATACCTAACATGCTGCACCTCTTTATCTCGTCTGCAAGAGAATCAATTGATTTATAATATAATGCATAATTAGGGGAAGAAAGATTAGGAAGGTACGGCATATGGACACATACTGAATTCCTTTGAATTTTGCTTTCGGCCAATTTTGCTTTGAATCTTTTTGCCTCCTCCTCTTCAATTGGCTTTACAGCCCAACCTCTTGGATTTCTGCTAAATATCTGAAATGCGTTACAACCACTTTTTAAAGCATTATCCACAGAATTTGAAATTCCGCCAGCAATAGAAACATGAAAGCCTGCTCTGGCATGATTCATAGATTATAGTAAGATATTATCAACAAACAATTAAAAAATTTTCTGGAATCATATAGGCAATTTCATTGTAGTAATACTGGATTAGTTGAAAAGTAATATACAGAGATTATTATACTATGTTATTAATTTGATTAGTTACTTTTCCATGCTGACTTATGCTATTCCAATGTTATCAATTCCTCTGATTCAAAGTTTGAACTACCCATAGTTGTAATCAATCCGATAATTCGATTAATGTTAGAAGAGGTGCAAGTTATGAGGCAGCGCCTTACATAAAAGAAGAAGTGGTTGTACCAAGGAAAAATAGTAATGGAATACGCAAAGTGAATAAGTTAATAGTGAAAGGTAAATACTGCTAATGGAGAAAAATGTTAAAGAACAGAAAAACCGTATAGATACTAATAACCTCACCTCGTATTATATATATCTAATTCTGATAGGCTTTCTCATTTTAATCGATCGGTCTTGATACTAAGCTTGTCTGGATAAGAAATGTACTATACTTTATTGATAGCTTGATAGCTGAGAGCACCTTTGATAGTTTCTTCTTTTGATTGCTATGTCCTATAAGTAAATAATAATTCAAAAAATATAACTATTAGGTAGAGACACAGTGATACATAAGGATATCAGCCCTTTTATATTTATGAATATACTGAAGAGCGTACGGAAAGAGCGTAGAAAAATTGTATGGAATTAGTAAGTGATATGTTAATTGATGTCGTAGAATGAGAAGTGTATATATGATTATAAGCATTGACCATCTTATTGTTTAACTATATGAAGCAACTGCTGTTAACAGAAATCCAAAAGATCAAAAAATAGTTGAACCAGTATAAGAAGGAGGAAAACAAATTATGAAGAGAAAAAGCAAGAAGAAGAACTTGGATAAATAAGGTACTGCAAGTGTGGATTATATAATATTTAGTTAATATAAATAATAATATAACTTATTTATACTTAAAATATGCACAAGTTTCTTTTGAATTTTGTGCCGTGTCTGTCTAATGCCTTATATTTTTTCTTCATGATGAGCAGTCTTTGGGTTTAGCTTCAGTGTATATATACGATACACATCGATTACATTTATTTGTTCTATGAGCATTTTTTTTATCCCTGACATAAGTTCCTCTTGTTTTTCATACGGCTGAATTCTAGAAACAGACAGCAAGCTATTGAAAGTATCTATAATCTCTTTTGCTTGTTGGAATAATTTTTGACTGCTTTTCTTAGGAATTGTTTGAAAAATCTCGAGGAAGGCTGATTCCTGTGATTTATTAAAATCTTCTGCTTCAGCTTCTTTTGTTCTAAGTTCGTCTTCCTGAGTAGGATATGAAGGCGAGCCAGTAGCATCGGTTGATGATGACATATACAATCGATGTATTTATTTGGTTTAATAATATGCGTAAAAACTTCTATCTAAACGCCAAAAAAGTAGAATTATATTTTTTATATAATAATTTCATTTACATCTAAGTGATAGAACATCATATTCCTCAATAAATCATCCGTATATCTTAGTTGTTGGTAGTCAAATCGTGCAAAATTGAAACTCGCACACAGAGATGTATCGAGTCTCGATAAAGGGGCATAATCACTGCCGCTAAACCTGATGTACCATTAGGATGACAAACATACCTCTGATTTGACCATTGATATACAGGATAATGCAAAATCATACATCAACGTCATTCGAAGAAACTTCCGAGTAAAGAATCTTGCGCAGATCTCTCTGGTGGAAATTCTTAACCTCTGAATTAGAAAAGGAAAATATGTTATAGAAGAGGATTAGTAGTCTATTAAAACAGGAATACTGTTACCTTTTCTTATTTTAAATATATATACATCGGCATATTCACAACCAGATAGTGGGGCTAGTGTAAATTGAATGCTCATTGTATTGTAATGAATATATTGAATGCATTTATAGAAAAATAATGCCTTATACATTCTATGGGATATCAATTAAATATACAAGTATATAGTTAACTGATGCTAATGAGTGACAATCCGCGCGCAAGAAGTCTTATGCAGCTTGAAAAAATGGATATTAGAGTTGGTAAAGTGCATCGAAATCTATCAGTCCCTTCATTAATAGAGATCGCAATTTATAGAAAAGAGGGGAATCTTTCTTCTACTGGTGCATTTTCTGTAAAAACTGGCAAGTTTACAGGCAGATCACCGGATGATAAATATATTGTTGATGATGAGTATACTCATAATTCTATAGACTGGGGCAAGGTAAATCATTCAATCTCGGAAGAAAATTTTGAAAAAATTTTCACCAGAATGAAAAAATATATAGACGGCAAAGAGTTTTTTGTTTTTGATGGCTTTGTTGGAGCAGATAAAACTTCACGACTACCAATAAGAATAATTACGGATAAAGCATGGCATACTCTTTTTGCAACTCAAATTTTTATTCGTCCTACACTAAGAGAACTCGAAAGCCATGAGCCCGAATTCACTTTGTTATCGGTGAATGACTTTAGAGCAATACCTGAAATGGAAGGAACACGAACTGAGACATTCATTATTATAAACTTCAAGAAAAGGATTGTTCTATTAGGCTCAACATCTTATGCTGGTGAAATCAAGAAAGCCATGTTTTCTATAATGAACTACATTTTACCTACTAAAGGCATTTTTCCTATGCACTGCTCAGCTAATGTGGGCAATAGGGGCGACACTGCGTTGTTCTTCGGATTATCTGGTACTGGAAAGACAACCCTCTCAGCTGATCGTTATAGGCATCTTGTTGGTGATGACGAACATGGCTGGTCTGATGAGGGAATTTTCAATTTTGAAGGTGGTTGTTATGCAAAATGCATAAATCTGAAAAAAGAAAACGAACAACAAATTTGGGATGCCATACGGTTTGGTTCAGTAATGGAAAATGTTATTCTTAATAGCGATACACGAGAGCCAGATTTTGATGATGGAAGCCTTACAGAAAATACTCGAGTAGTCTATCCTCTCAACTTTATACCTGGTGCGATAGTTCCAAGCATTGCTGGGCATCCAAATGTTATCATTTTTCTAACTGCAGACGCCTTCGGGGTAATGCCACCAATTGCTAAATTGACAAAAGAAGGTGCTATGTATCACTTTATGTCAGGCTACACTAGCAAATTGGCAGGAACAGAAAGGGGAATCACTGAACCAAAAGAGACATTCTCGCAATGTTTTGGTGCTCCATTTATGCCATTGCATGCTAGGGAATATGCAAAGATGCTTGGGCAGAAGATAACCAAACATGATACTAAAGTTTATCTAATAAATACAGGCTGGTCTGGGGGACCTTATGGAGTAGGCAAGAGAATGGATCTCCGATATACAAGGGCAATGGTAACAGCCGCATTGAACGGAGAATTGGAGAAAGCACGCTTTAAACACGATGATATTTTTAACTTTGATATTCCTACCTCATGCCCAGGAGTTCCATCTGAAATTCTAGACCCTCGAAATACGTGGTCTGATAAAAACAAATATGGGTTATCTGCCAATAGACTTGCAGCATTGTTTGTCAAGAACTTTCAGAAGTTTGGAGAAGTATCCAATGAAATACGAAATGCAGGCCCCAAAATAAGGAGATTGTGAAAAGCAGTTAAGTACTAATAAGAATAGTAGCCCGGAGCAGATTCGAACTGCTGTCTCCAGGTTTCTTTTCTCATTACAGATCCAGAGCCTGAAATCCATAGCCCTACCTTGGAGAAGTAGATTGGCCACTAGATTCGGCACCTGATTAAATTAAAAATAATTCAGGTTCGACCGGGCTTCATACATATACACGGGCTACAAAATGATCCATTGTTATACCGATATTTTATTTTATCGTTGGTCAGCTAGCATTAATATCGTTAAACTCTTATCAAATTCTCCAAAACTAATTAAAGTATGAGTAATATGCAACTTAATATCATACATTAATCCTAAACTCTAAATCTTACAGAAAGTCATCCTTTACAATAATTTATAGCATGAAATTATTCAATATCGCTATCGAGTCATACAAACTCCTTTTTTTCGGAACAATATCTTTTCAAGTCACTATAATATTTAGAATCTAAATGTCTTCAAAATGTCTACCACTAGTCTTTAATTTCTAATATGTCCAACATTTAACCTAATAATAATGACTATTAATATATTAATATTTGACTTTACCGCTTTGTATTAATTTCTCTAATTACAAGACCGTATTCCAAATTTACTTTCTTCCTCATATATGGAATAAGCCTATAATGAATTGAATAGATGTTCTTTTCTCTACCAAGGATTCCTTTAACCAACAAAGATACAAAGCCCCCTGCAACCTTTGAAGGTCGCATATTGTTAAGTCTACAAAATTCATCTCTTTTAGCATGGTATTCTTTCAATGTAAAATATGATCTGTTAACTTTTAATATTAAAGGCCAAACAACATTTTCCCACACCATTCTGCGATTTTCAGTTGAATATGCGTGCTTTCCTTTTCTTCTGCTTCTCCTTTCTTTCTTCGCATCTTCTACTGCTGCTGTTGTCATTTTTTCTCGTTATGGCAGTCCTTCTGTACTGCTTATAGAGAGGCACATTTAAACAACGCGTTTGATAAAATTAGAATGTAATACGTCGTGACTAAATTCCAATTCAAACCTCTTAAAAACCGTCTGCGGTTATAAAAATGAAAATAGATCGCAAGTATAGGATCTTATTTCAGTAAGACACTTATCGCTTGACTCTTAAAATACAAAACCGCTTCATGAAGAATAGAGGATTAACTTCGCATTGTTGGTGTTACTAGAATGTAATAGCCGTCAGCATACAAAGAGCCGCTGGTTGCCTCTTCTATAGCTCAGAAAGAACAAATTATACTTACAGTAGTTCTTGACTAGTTGGAGATCTGAAAAGATGAATGCAGTGTTTTTAACTTTCATTACAAGAGTTAAGTTAGAGATGATTAGCCTATAGACTATTTCTGTATAATATATAGGAATGCAGTTTAGATATACTCCTCCTATAATAATGAGGATTAAAATATCCTTGAAAGTAGTCTATAACCCGTCGAACATACTAATGTCTATGTTTTTCATTCCAGTGTTTAACAAACAGCTGCTTATTTTCTTCTAGTTTTGAATATGAATATATCACAAATGATAACATAAATTTCCAGCCAAATCTATCACATTCTTTGCAATTGTAGATATAGGACGATGAAAAACCGTAGGCCTCTCCAACAACACATTTTGAAGCACATTTGATCTCAGAGTACCATCTTAGCCACTGAAATGACAACGGAAATGGTAGTCGGTGTAGACGTTCAGCCCACTTGGGTGAGATATCATTCAGGGTTAAAGGTTTTATCGTCTCTAAAGATAGTTTATTATACATTGTTATTGAATACGTTACATAATATTAGAGGATTGTTGGTCTATCTAATAGGTTAATTTTCTATTTTATCGGACAATTGATAAACATTCTCAGAGTACAAATATTTTCTAATTTAGATAGTTAGAATTCGCGTTTGATGACGTTTTTGTTCTGATTTTCGAATGGTCTTACATTTTATAATGCAAAATTAAAATCCATTGTTATTGTAAGCTACAGCAAAATCCGATATTTACTACATATAGACGCAAGTGGTAATTTAACTATAATACATATTAATGGTAGCCTTATTTTGAGGCTTACTATTATTGCTAAAAATTTCATCCAATGTTACAGCAATAGGTCCTTTGCCAGTTAGTTTGAATCTTGTTGAATTTCCTTTAGTCCCAACGGGTTTAATATAGCCTAACTTACGAAATATAGCTAAAGCTATTTTGCCGCGCTGCCTATTATTTCCACATGCAATTCTTTCTTTATCTTGAAGGTTTTGTAATATGAAAGTATCATCCCTGCTTTCCTTTGCTATTATAGTGGCAGCAAGCCAAAGTTTAGAAATATAAGAATCAGATTCATTTAATGATCCCATATAGATAGTTTTATGTTGGCGCATAGATTTAGTTATTAATTGCGCTGCAAAATCCATATTGTCTGTCTTATTCAAATAAATATTATAGATACTTTGTTTCCTAAATTTCCTATTTCCCGTATTATTAAACCAATACATATATCCCTCAGGTTCTGGCATATACTCTTGGATTATGACATTTTCATTATCATCATCCTCTCTTAACCTCGAATTTATTATTTCCTGCGCATCATCTAACTTATCATAATTAACAACATATTTTTTTTCACGATTTGATTCTAAGGACATAATTATGCCATCATCCATAAGAAGCCCCAAGGCAATGTCTAGATTTGCATCATAATGTCTTCCAGCTTCCTTTCGTATACTTTCTTCTAACAATACATTATGGACACCTTCACCGATGAGTTGTTGTAATAGCCATTTACGCCATTCTAAAACGGAAGGCAATTATGTATAAGAGCTGTATCAAAAGTATATAAGCTTACGCCATAAGTGTCATGATATACTTACGATTCATACCACGCCAATTTTGGCGTAGATTTAAATACTACCAAATCCATATAGTCACATGTCTGAAATTTCATCAGCGAGACAAGAAGTAGTGTACAATAGGAACAGACCATTAGAAAGTATATTCCAGAATAGTCCAGCTAGAGTTTTAGATTTTCTGATTCTGAATCAGAATTTTGATTATTCTGCAGCTGAGATAAGTAGGATAACAGGAATTCCTCTTAGAACTGTGCAGCGAGTTCTACCTCATTTAGTTCAAAAGGAATTGGTTAAGGAAACAGGTAAGAGAGGTAATACTAGAATGTATATTATTAATTCAAAATCAGAATTATCTGAATTACTAAGACAATATGTATTGACCAGGATAAATATAGACATAGACAAGAGCCGAAGACAAGGTACATCAAATAAATTAAATAATAATTCATTAATGGTAGAACAAAGCGAGATTCCTGTTTCTAAATAACTTTAGTGCACACTTCTATCTATAGATAGCATATGATAATGGATTACTTTATATTCGCTTTATTTAGTTGATAGTCAATAATATTTTAAATAGTTACATACTGTGATAGATATGCTAAAGTGTAGAGATCGCCTGCGCTACTGCCTATACGAAATGATTCTAGCCGACCACAAGATCGCGATATTCTTGCAGGATTGATACTCACGGGCCTACTGTATACAAAAAATCATACGGTTGACATATGGTTCTCAAATTTTCTTGCTATATAAAAAATATATAATTATTATAACATTAACTAAAAGCAATACTAGCTCTTTGCTCACATTTTGTTAATAGTATAAACTTAATTTAACATGAAATAGATAACTTTCTATTTATTAGAGGGAATCTTTATTGTTATTTCTATGTTTGATCCAAAGTGTATTTTCTGCAAAATTGCTGATGGCAAAATCAAAGCAAGAATTATCGGTCAAAATAATAATGCCATAGCGTTCCTAGATGCTATGCCGTTATCTATAGGTCATACTCTAGTTATTCCAAAGTCACATTATCAAAAAGTTCAGGAAATGAATAGAGAATTTTCGTCTGCAGTTTTTGACCTGGTTTGGCAAGTATCTTCAGCAGTAGAAAATGCAGCAGGCGTCAATTCCTCAACCATAGCAATCCATAATGGAAGAGAAGCAGGACAGGAAGTACCCCATGTTCATGTCCATATTATTCCCAGAAATATCGATGATGGAGCAGGACCAGTTCATTCAATGTTTAAGAAAAGACCTGTTTCTAATCCAGAAGAAATGGATTTGATATGCGATAGAATAAAAGAATACTATAATCTGATTTGTCAAAAAAAACAAAAGAAGTTAGAGTAGACATATTTCAAATGTTATTTATGAGATATTTTTTAGCATAACCCACTAACAACAACATCATCTTCTTCTTACACATCCATCATTATTTTCTTCTTTATCCATCAGTAAAAAGCTGAAACAAAAGTATATACCACACAACCTTGTCTGCTACTATATAGTATATTGTCAAATTAATATAATGCTCAATAATAATTATTAAATTTCAAGATATTATTTTTAGGGATAATGAAACGCAGTATAACTAGTGGCACTATAAACTGGAATAATATAATAAAAAAAGAGGTAAGAGGCATTAACGATACATATCTTGGCAAAGTACAGGGAATTAGTGAGCCTTTTATAATAACTGAGAAAGGGAATATAATCAAGGAAAAATTCTATATCCCAAAAAATCTGCTAGATGGCTATGACGATATTATAGTATATTGTAGAATAGCTGAAAGAGAAGCGAGAAATAACTTTATGGGAAATTCACAACTTTTGCATGAGAATTATTATTCTAATTATAAGATAACAGAGTTAAACAAGGAAGATAGATTACAATATAAGATAAATGAGAAAAATGCAACAATTGATACTTCCCTATACCACGAAGCAGCATTTATCAAAAATACAAAAGGAACATCGACTCAGATGACAGAAATAATGCAAGTAGTAGCCAGAACAGCAGAACAAAAGATCAAAGAAGCACAAATTGTAATAAAAAAGCTCCAGGAAGTAAACTTAGAAACTATTGCAAAAGAAATATCTAACAAAATTAAAAGACTATCATATGCCGGATTTAAAGTAGCAGTAGCAAACCTATCCAACATGTCACAATTTGCAATGCAATTTACAAATTTATTTGCAGATACATTATCTAAAATTAGAAGACGAACATTTTCGCTAGAAGAACGCACAGAACATTTCTCAAAATAGTCGCCAATAAATAAATTAGCTCAGGATATAAGAAAAGATTTACAGATTCAGAATTAACTTGACTACAAGAATAATATTACTAATTTGCCTTCAAGTGAAATTTATACAAAAATAATTTGAGTAATAGAGATTAAAATTATGTAAAATAAGCAAAATGAATAAATGAAGAATGACGAAGATATATTGTTTCTAGATAAGTCTCAGAAGACATACCAGCGAACATACTGTCCATCATAGACACCTAAGAGTCTTCGTATAATTCCTATTTCTTTCATCTTTAAACAGCAAACTCTCAATCTCTGACAGGATTATGAAGCATTTAGAACTGTTACGCTAGAACAGAGTGATCAAGTATCACAAAAAGGTGTAATAATTTGTTTTAACTTTAGGATATAGTGCATAGATTTTTTATATCAATAATTCTGAACTGTCCAAATGTTTTAAGAGAGTAAAAGAACAATATTTGTACTAGGTTTATTTGGTTATAAAGAAGGTTATCGTCTCCTTGCCACTATTGTATGAGTTTGTTCTACATACCACCGGACCTTATCCTTGAAACTCGACCACCAGTCAAGAAATGAATCACTACTATCTGCTTCAAATATCAAGAATCCGTTGTATTCTGTTCCCCATGCGTGATCATATTCACCCACAAGCTCAATACCTGAAGGCAAGCTATTTTTTAGCTCTCGCCATTCAATATTAGCTTTTTGGGCTTCATCTTTACTCATTGCTTTAAACCGATAAAACACTAAGAATGTAGCTGCAGTCATATGGTTTGTTCGAATTTATAATATTAATAAGTTCTCCAACATTTTTAGTGCCTTTTTGCAAAATCTTCTATTTTATAAACACTTTGAATTTTGGAATTGTTATAGGAATTCTGGAATCAGTTGTGCTTTGAATAATTCATTTGCAATAATTCGCTATATATTACATTCATAATTTCACATTTTTGTATAACTTTAACAGCGAAAGATGACAAAGGAACAAGGTATAACTTCAATCTCTTAGAGAAAATGGCTAAATGGGTAATTTATTCTATTTATTAATGATATTCGAACCATCTTCAATATAATATGAGTCATATTCGAACATACAATAAAACAACAATTATAGTCCCAATTGTTACACAGCAACTTTTGTAAATTGTTTTGTCCACAAAGAACCCCTGCAATTTACTAGTTTTTAATCTCATTTTTTCCTAATAAGATTTAATTTTAGTTCCATCACTTCTGTAAGTAACAATGCCCATTCTACCAATTGATTCAGGACGTTATGGAAGTGAAGAAATCAAGAAAATATTTGAAGAAGAACAACATCTACGATACCAACTAGATTTTGAAGCTGCAGTAGCAGCAGCACAGGCTAATATCAAAATGATTCCACAAGATGCCTCTGCAGATATCATAGAAAAGGCAAAATCTGGCAAAGTCACTGTTAAGAAAGTTAAACAATTAGAAGCAGTTACAGAACATGATACTGCTGCAATAGTAGAGGCTTTGAGTGAACAATGTTCGGAGAGATCAAGACCTTGGATTCATTATGGACTAACAAGTAATGATATTTTGGATACTAGTATCTCAATGCAAATGAGAGACGCATTTTCTATTATTGAACCTAAAATTCTAGATATAGCAATTGCTATGAGTGACAAGGCATTAAAATTCCGCGCTCTCCCTGCAGTTGGTAGAACACATGGACAGCATGCAAGTATAATTGCGTTTGGTCTAAAGTTCGCGGTATGGGCTGCAGAAATGGCAAGACACATAGAAAGAATAGAAGAAGGTAAAAAACGATTCCTATTGTGTAAAACCCTTGGTGTTGTTGGAACAGG